>JBLNCO010000219.1:0-3984 GCA_050260715.1 Hyphomicrobiales bacterium
CGGCGCCCGCCACCCGGATCGCGTCGCCCAAAACGCCGCCACCGCCCGGAACTACGAGCCGATGACGGACGCGGAACGGGCGGAGTTGGAGGCGGCAGCGGGGAGGTTGTGGTGAAACAGGACCGGTCAGGTCTCGGACTGAAGCGTGGAGTCTGCTGCTGTCGAGGTGATCCTGTGACGAGATTCACACTAGCACCAGGATTTCTCTACGAACTTGTTCCATCGTAAATAGCACGAGCAATATTGCCTATGCACTTACTCCCTTTCTCATCTTGGCAGGGATGGCTGTCCCGCGTAGGGTAGAGTTATGAACACGCTGAGGCGCTATCGGCTCTTCGCGGCGCCATCTTTCTTCTCAGGCCTTGCCCGCATCTGGGATTGGTCTGGTGCTATCAACACTTACAACAGGGATGCGACTCCGGTGGAGGCGGACTACGCTGCGATCCGCTCGGACTGGGAAGCGGTTGGCGATGACATGCGTGGTGCCTTGAGTCGGTACGAGCGCATCGCGCACCATTAGCCAGTGGCGCGTCCGCGACCTCGCCGCGGTCGTCAAGCCCCCGCCATGCGCGAAGAGGCCAGGTTGGTGGCGAGCCACACGAGAATCCAAGCGCGCAGCGGTCCGCTTCCGTCGCCTGAAGACTTCGAGCGCTACGAGGAGATTCTGCCAGCTGCGGAACGCATCCTTAGGATGGCGGAAGAGCAGTCCAAGCATCGACAAACGCTCGAACAGAAGGTGATCGACGGGGACATCGCCGCCCAACGTCTAGGGCTGATCGTGGGTGGTGTTGTGGCACTGTCGCTTGGGGTCGTCGCCGCCGTTGTTGCGATATGGGCGCAACCGGCGGCTGGGGCGGTCATAGCTAGCATGGATGTCGCGGGGATCGTGGGTGCGTTCGTCTACGGTCGCCGCGCCAGAACCGAAGAGTTGCGTGAGAAGCGTTAGCGCACGAGTACTCCGGACGAGGATTTGCAAGTGGCCGGGTTCGCCAGACGGTGTGGTGCGCGTGTGACCGGGCGATGGAGACTCAACTCGTCCTGACGCTATTCGCATTGGGTAATTTCCGCATCTAGCGTGGAACGCCAAAACGGCCCCGGCATTCGCCGGGGCCGTCGTCTCGCTCGATGCGGACCGGGTGCTTCCCCCTACCCCACTCCTCGCTCGCGTAGCGCGCGCTGCATGGTGGCGCCGATTTCCGCCGGGGAGTCGCTGACGTAGGCGCCGGCGTCGCGGAGGGCCGCCTTCTTGTTCTCGGCCTTGCCGTCTTCGCCGCTGATGATGGCGCCCGCGTGGCCCATACGGCGGCCCGGAGGTGCCGTCGCCCCCGCGATGAACGCCACCACCGGCTTCTTCACGTGCTCCTTGATGTAGGCCGCCGCTTCCTGCTCGGCCGAACCCCCGATTTCGCCCACCATCACGATCGCCTTCGTGTCCGGGTCTTCGTTCAGCATGCGCACCGCATCCACCTGGCGCGTGCCGATGATGGGGTCGCCGCCGACGCCGATGCAGGTGCTCTGGCCGATGCCGAGGTTCGTCAGCTGCGCCACCACTTCGTACACGAGCGTGCCGGAGCGGCTGACCACACCGACGTTCCCCGGGAGGAAGACGTCGCCGGGCATGATGCCCACGCGCGTCTTTGTGCTCGGCGTGATGACGCCCGGGCAGTTCGGGCCGATGAGCGTTGTCTTGCTGCCGCGGAGGGCGGCCTTCACCTTCACCATGTCGAGCACCGGGATGCCTTCGGTGATGCAGACGATGAGCGGCACACCCGCGGCGTGCGCTTCGAGGATGGCATCGGCGGCGCCGGGCGCGGGCACGAAGATGATGCTGACGTTCGCGCCGGTTTCGCGGACCGCCTGGTCGACCGTCGTGAAGATGGGCACGCCGTCCTGTTGCTCGCCGCCGCGCCGGGGGTGGATAGCGGCGACGACGTTGGTGCCGTAGGCGATGGAGCGGCGCATGTGGTTCGCGCCCTCGGTGCCGATACCCTGCACGAGCAGGCGGGTGTTCTCATCAACCAGGACAGTCATACGGATGCAGATTCCGTGGAGGGATTTCCGATTGGCCGAGGCATGCGCGGCGATACCCGGGAGGGACGGATGGCCCGGGATGGAAGGATACATCGGGCGGCGCTTAGTGTCCGGGGTGCGTCGCGAAACGGCCGTCCGGGAATGAAGCCTGGGTGCCCGCTCATGTGCCCGCGGAGGGGCGCCGCTCCCGGGTGTTTCCGCCGCGCGGCAGCGGGATGGGGCGGCCGGTGTCGGGGTCGGGCAACACGGCCATGGGGATGCCGAACACCCGCTCGAGCGCCCGCGGTTCGAGCACCTCGGCCGGCGGGCCATCGAACGCGATCGTGCCATTGTGGACGGCCATCACGCGCTCCATGAACCGGCCCGCGAGGAGCAGGTCGTGGAGCACAGCGACGACCGTCATACCCTCGCCGTTCAGGCGGCGCAGGAGCTCCATGACCTCCACCTGGTGCTGGATGTCGAGGAAGCTCGTCGGCTCGTCGAGGAGGAGCACCTTCGGCTGCTGCGCGAGCGCGAGGGCGATCCACGCGCGCTGGCGTTCGCCGCCGGAGAGGCTGCCCAGGGGCCGGTCGGCGAGGGCTTCGACGTCGGCTTCGTGCATGGCCCAGGCCACGGCTTCGAAGTCGGGGGCCGTCGCCCGCTGGAGCACGCCCTGGTGCGGGTAGCGCCCCCGCCAGGCGAGCTCGCGGACGGTCAGGTCGAGCCCGGCGTCGGGCGACTGCGGCAGGATGGCCAGCACGCGCGCCACCTCGCGGGAGCTCATGTGGTGGACGTCGTTCTCGCCGAGCAGGACCTGCCCCGATTCGGGGCGCTGCAGGCGGGCGATGCCACGGAGGAGCGTGCTCTTGCCGCTGCCGTTCGGCCCGACGATGCCGACCATCTCGCCCGGTTCGATGGCGAACGAAACGCCGTCGATGACACGCCGGGGTCCGTAACTGAGCACCAGGTTGCGAACGGTGAGTTTCATCCGCGGAACTTCACGAGGTAGAGAAGGAATGGAGCGCCGATGCCGGCGGTGATGATGCCCATCGGGATTTCGGAGGGGGCGATGACGATGCGCGCAGCGAGGTCGGCCCCCGTGACGAGGATGGCGCCGTAGAGCGCCGAGAGCGGGATGACCCAGCGGTTATCGGGGCCGATGCTGAAGCGCGCCAGGTGGGGGCACACCAGCCCGACGAAGCTCACGAGGCCTGACGCCGAAACCGCCGCGCCCGTGAGCACGCCGCACACCGCGAGCACGGCCAGCCGTGTGCGGTCGGTGAGGACGCCGAGGCCCGCCGCCACGTCGTCGCCGAGCGCGAGGACGTTCAGGCGGCCGGCGAGCAGCAGCCCGGCGAGGAGCCCGGGGATGGCGTAGGGCAGCATCGCGTGCATCTCGTTCCACTCGGCGCCGTAGAGGCCGCCGGCGAGGAATCCGAGGCTCGTCTGCAGGAACGTCCGCGAGCTCGAAAGCAGCGCCACGATCGCGGCCCCGAAGAACGCCGAGAGCGCGACGCCGGAGAGGGCGAGCCGCACCGGCGAGACCATCCCCCGCCACGCGATGAAAAAGAGGATGCCCGCGCCGGCGATGCCCCCCACCACGCATGTCATCGCGAGTGCCCACTGGGCGATCTGGGGGTCGATGACGAGCGCGATGGCGCTGGCGAGGCCGGCTGCGGCGGTAACCCCGACGATCGTGGGGTCCGCGAGCGGGTTGCGTGTGACCCCCTGTAGCAACGCGCCGGCCACGGCGAGGCAGGCGCCGACGAGGGCGCCATCGATGAATCGCGGGTAGCGGATCTGCCAGACGACCCCGCGGGCGAAGGCGTCGGATTCGGAGGTGAGGCCGGACCAGGCTTCGCTGAACGTGAGGTTCACGGCGCCATACACGAGGCTCGCGCCACCGATCGCGAGGAGCAGGACGAGCCCCCCGCCCAGGAACAGCAGAGGACGGCCGCTACGGCGCGCCCCGGC
>JBLNCO010000220.1:0-5987 GCA_050260715.1 Hyphomicrobiales bacterium
CAGCAGTAGCGATAGTCCCAGTTGCGGTTCCCGCCGAGCTTTTCGGGCAGCGAAGTGGTCGGGGCGGCGATGATCGCCCCCGACGGCGCATAGGTCAGCAGTTTCAGCACGAGCGCGCTGCGCTGCACCGCCTCGCGGTAGGGGCCTTCGTACGAGCACTGCTCGAGCCACTCGCGCCACCACGCCGCCGACTCTTCGATCTGGCGCCGGGCGGAGGGCCCGAGCACCGGCAGGGCCGCCGGGGCATTCTCGTCGTAGGCGAGCGAAAGAACGATGCGCTGTCCCGCCCGCACGCACACCGTGCCGTGGGCGCTCGCCCGGTCCCTGTCCAGCCGAAGCGGAACCTCGCTCGCGAGCACGAGCAGGCCGCGACCGGCGGTGCACTGCAATCTGTCTACGCGGCCGCCCTCCTGCGGCGGAAGCCCCGTCGGTCCTAGTAGCCTGCGTAACCCCCGCTGTCGTACCCGCTGCTGCTGCTCGCCGGGGTGGTCGCGGTCGCTGAAGCGCCACTACCGCCGCTACTGCCGCTGCCCGGCGCCGCGTCGACTGACGGCGCACCCGGCTTCGCGTCGCCCGCGAGCAGCTCGCCGTTCATGCCCTGGCCGGTGTGGTACTTGCACTCGAACACCACCGCGCCCGATGCCGGGAAGGTCACTTCGACCGTCGTCTTCCCGCCGGCGGGGATATCCATGTCGATGCCCAGCGACTTCACCGTGAAGTTGTGCACGGTGTTCGATTCGTTCTCGATTTCGAAGCTGACCTTCTTGCCCGCATCGGCCTGGATGAACGTGGGCTCGAAGTAGTAGCTGTCGGCTTCGAGCTCGATCTCGTCGCCCTCTGCCTTCGCCGTGCCCTTGTCGACGAACTTGAAGTTCCCGTAGGTCACGGTCTGGCCCGTGGCCCCACTGGAGCCGCCGTCGTCGTCGTCATCGTCGCCGCCACACGCGACAAGGGCGATGCCGAACAGCGCGATGACCACCGCGAGACCGGCGACACGGGTGATTCGAAACATGCGGCACCTCCGATGGGACCGTGGAGCAATATCGCGACGAACTACGGAAAAGAGGCCTCACCGGGATGTCCGATTGCAGACAAACTGAAGGCCCGCCAGGAACTGGCGGGCCTTCAGCACCCCGGGGGGACCGGGCGAGTTAGCGCGCTGCCCGTGCGGCCCTCGAGGAGGGAAGGGCTTCGGCGGCCGCTCGCATCGCCGGCCGCCATGCACGGACGGCGTCGGCGAGCGAGGGGAAGCGGCGCCGGTGGGGTTCTTCGATGCGCGCTTCGTGCAGCGTTGCGAGGACTTCGTTGACGTAGATTTCGGCGAGCGGGTGGATCATTGCCGTCGACCTCTTCCTTGGCTATCGATATAGAAACATAGTTAATGAACTAAGTCAATAGCCAGGGTGCGATCCAGGTCACACTTCCGGAAGCTCCAGGGCCTAGCAGAGTTCGCTTGACGTGATGTCGGCCAGCGCGCCTTCGACCATGCGCCGCACCGTTTCGGGCCGCGCCGAATACAGCGTCTGCGCGCCCGAGCGCTCGGACTCGAGCAGCCCGGCTTCGCGGAGCGTCTTCACGTGCACGCTCACCGTCGGCTGAGAGAGCCCGAAGATGGAGGCGAGGTCGGTGATGCTCGTCGGCTTCACGAGCAAATACGAAAGCACCGCGACGCGGGTCGGGTCGGCGAGGACCTTGAACCGCGCGGCCGAGCGCTCCGCCTGCTCGCGGGCGCGTTCGACGCTCCGCCCCGACTCGCCGCCCGAGCCAACCAAAAGCATCCCGGGCACGGCGAACCCGTACTGCCCTTCGGCGCTCAGCCCGAGCGGGACGATCGTCAGCTCGCCGCGACTGATGGCTCCCCTGACGAGCCCCGCGAACCCCTCGCGGCGGGCAAGATGGTTCCCGGGAAGGACATCGTCGATCGTCCCGCCAGCGGCGATTTTCCGTTCGGCGTCGCGCGCGAGGCCCTCGGCGGTGCGCCGGCCGTTCGCTTCCCATTCGGGCCGGATGGCTCGCCAGAAGTCCCGCAGCAGCGCGGCGTACGCCGCCCGGCGCTCCGGGGATTCGCGGAGCTCCCGCAGGCGGTCGGCGACGGTCGCGCGCACCTCCGGCGGCTCGGACTCGAGCGGGGGCACCGGGAAGTCCTGGGATGCGAGGGTTTCGATTTCGCCCAACAGCACCTCGGGGTCGTCGTCGAGGAGGCGGCCGGCGCGCCAGGCGAGCACGATGAACTCGCCCCATTCGTCGTACGGGTGGTCGCCCCAGAAGTCGAGGAGGCGGGCACGCAGGCCCGGTTCTTCCTCGGAGAGGCGCATCAGCCAGCCGGGCCGTTCCCGCCCGGGGTTGCGCGCGCGGTTCGTGACCAGGAAGAGGCCGAAGGCGAGTTCAATGACAGGGGACGTGCCGACGCGAATGCGAGGTGCGGTTCCGCGGGCGGCCACTTCAGCGGGCATCGTTAGTTAACGATACACCTAATTCCCGTACAGGAGCGCCACTTTCGGGCCCCGACCGGGGAATTCGCCGCGAAATTGGAGCTAGCTTGCCGGGGGGAGCGGTTTTTCGCGGCGGATGACCCCCCGCAGCCGGTCGGCCAGTTCCATGTTCGAAAGCGCGCCAACGAGCAGCCAGGAGAACGCGACCACCACGCCGCCGAAGATCATGTCGAAGAAGTAGTGATTCCCGGTGACCGTGATCGCCCACCACATCACCACCGACATCAGGACCGCGCCGAACCGCACCCAGCGGTTGGTGGTGTTCACCCAGATAGCCGCCGAGGCGAGCGCAATCCAGCCGAAGTGGAAGCTCGGCAGCGCCGCGTAGTCGTTCACGAAGGGGCCCGGCTGGAAGTAATGGGCGTTGCTGGTCGCGCCGTGCACCGTGTCGGTGAAGCCGAAGTCGTAGCCGTGGAGTTCCATCAGGCGCGGCGGCGCCGCCGGCAGCAGCCAGTAGGTCAGGATGCCGATGGTCGCCGAAACGAGCATCACGTTGCGCACGAAGCGGAAGCGCACCGGGTCCTTGATGACGAGCCAGAGCGCGATCGCGAGGAGCACCGGGTAGTGGCCCCACGCGTAAATCAGGTTCGCCACATTCATGAGCCAGTGGTGCGGCAGGAAGAGCTCCTGCAAGCGAACCTCTTCGAAGATGCCCACGCGCTGTTCGAAGTTGATCACGGCGAGGCTGCGCCGTACCGAACCATCGACGTCGTCGGGCCGGATTCCGCGCAGCAGAAAGTAGAGCGCCATGATGATGGCGGTGCCGGTGATCTCAGTGAAGACCAGCCGCCAGCGCTGGCGATCCTCGTACCAGGCCGGGCCCGGTTGTCGCGGCGAGCGAGCGGCGAGGCTCATACCACCTCCATGCCAGGCTCGACGGGCGAGTGTTCCCTCGCATCCATGAATCCACCGTACCGGCTCGCGCACGCCGAGACCAGACGGTTAACGACCGTTAACGCTAACCTTCACGACGGCTCAACGTCAACCAAATGTTCTAAATTTCCCGGAAACCACGCTCGCCCCGATGCAACAATTCGGCCTTCGGCTGGTCAGGGTGCTGATAGCCTGCTCAACCTCCCGCAATCTGAGCGAAGCGAGGGCGGAGCGCAGAAGTGGGTCAGTCTCGGAGCCTGTCGGAACGGGAGCAGGAGGTCGCGCGCCTCGTTCGCGAGGGCCTCACCAATCGGGCAGATTGCCCTGGCCCTGGGCGTCGAAGTCAGCACCGTCGATCAGCACGTTCACAATGCGCTGGCGAAGCTCGGGCTGGCGAACAGGGCCCTCCTGGCCTTCTGGGTCGAACGCGAGCGCACCTCCAAAGATCCATCGTTCGAGGGATACACATCGCGCCTGTGTGCAGATATCACCTTGACCAAACAGCTCATATCAGGAGGACCAGTGTCGATGCGCACGACAGGAAAGTTGGCGATTCCCCTCTTCGCCGTGCTCCTCGCGGGAACCCTGGGTCTGCCGGGTGTTGCGCTCGCGGCGGCGGGAGCTGAAATGACGGTCGTGCTGCCGAAGGAGACGCTGAACGCCTCCGTGAACCTGCCTGAGCGGCCCACGGTCAAGACCCTCGGCGAGGCTGTCGGTTCTGTGATGGTGCTCGTCGATGGCACCGAGTGCCTGACCCTGAACCTCGCCCCCACGGCGAGTCACGGGCAGGCTTCGGAGGACGTCCGCGGCACGCTGGGAGCCGATGGGCAACCGGAGGCGTGCTCGAAGGACGGCGCTGGCGTGACCTTCCGCGACGCCGCGGGCAGGACGCTCTTCGAGAAGGCCACCTTCGAACCCGGCGGAACCATCGTCCTTTCGAACCTCGCCCCCGAACCGCCGAGCGATGGGCCTTCGGAGAACCCGCCCGGCCCGCCGGCAGCGGGGAGCGGCATGGCCAGCTCCGGGACGAGCCCGCTCTGGTGGTTCGCCGCCGCAGCGCTCGGCATCGCCTGCGCCTCCGGCCTGGCCGCCTCCCGCCGGCGGTAGCCCCGGCAACCAGCCGGACAACAAGGAGGGCGACCGTTCGGTCGCCCTCTGTTCTATGGCGCGTCCAACGGCCTACCCCGCAGCTGCTGCCGCCGCCTCCAGCGGCGCTGCGAGCCGGTCGACCACCTCGATGGCGTTCGGTGCGAGCTCCTTGCACGCGCCGCAGCGCACGCAGAGCGAATCGTCGATAGCCCACTGCCCGCGCTCTTCGTAGAACGCGTTCGTGGGGCAGATGTCCGCCGCCTCCGGCATCGCCGGGTCGCTGCTGTTGCGCACCCGGTACTGGATGAGCCCTTCGCACACGCCCGCGCGGCAGCGCTTCTCGATGATGTGCTCCAGCCATTCGTCCCGGAACGCCTTCAGCGACGTCTTCACCGTGGTCATCGTGAACTGGCCGTGCAGGCAGTTCGACCAGACCAGCGTTTGCACGAGCTTCTCGAGGTTCTCGATGTCCGCTTCACGGCCGCCGCCCATCTGGATGCGGCGAATCACTTCGACCGCCCGCTGGCTGCCGCCGTGGCAGGTCGTGCAGCGCCCGCAGCTCTCGTCCTCGCAGAAGCTGACGAAGAACTTGCACATGTCGACCACACAGGCCGAATCGTCGAAGAAGACGATCCCGCCCGACCCGAGGAACATGCCCTTCTCGCGGTAGGGGTCGAGCGTGAGCGTGAGGTCGAGGTCTTCGGCCGAAAGCATGCCCGAAAGCGGGCCGCCCGGCTGGAAACCCTTGCACCGCCGGCCGTCGATCATGCCGCCGGCGTACTGTTCGAGCGCCGTGCGCACCTTGGGCCCGAACGGGATTTCGATGCAGCCGGCCCAGTTCACCGCGCCGGAGAAGGTGAACATCTTCGTGCCCTTCTCCTTCGCGTCGCTCACCGAGCTCCACCACTGCGCGCCGTTGCGCATGATCATCGGCGCGTTCGCGTACGACTCGACGTTGTTCACGTTGGTGGGCTTGTTCCAGAGGCCCGCCTGCGCCGGGAACGGCGGCTTGATGCGCGGCATGCCGCGGTAGCCGTCGATGGAGTTGATGAGCCCCGTCTCCTCGCCGCACACATACGAGCCGGCGCCTTTGAACACGATCAGGTCGAAGTCCTTGCCGGAGCCGAGGATGTTCTTGCCGAGGAGGCCCTTTTCGTACGCCTGATCCACCGCCTTCTGCATGCGCGCGACGGCGAGCGGGTACTCGTAGCGAATGTAGATGTAGCCCGCATCGGCCTCCGAAGCGAGGGCGGCGATGAGCATCCCCTCGACGATGAGCTGCGGGTCGCCCTCCATCAGGATGCGGTTCACCCACGCGCCGGGGTCGCCTTCGTCGGCGTTGCAGACCAGGTAGCGCGGGCTCGCCGTGGCCGTGCGCAGGAAGTCCCACTTGCGGCCGGTGGGGAAGCCACCGCCACCGCGGCCGCCGAGGCCGCTATCGAGGATCTCCTTGACGATGGCCTCGGGCCCATCCATCTCCAGCGCCTTGCCGAAGCCCACGTAGCCGTCGTGCGCGAGGTAATGGTCGATGTT
>JBLNCO010000221.1:0-3434 GCA_050260715.1 Hyphomicrobiales bacterium
CGGCCGCCCGGGCGGGTGGCCGCGCGGCGCCGCGCGTCAGCTCCCGGATCCCGGTCACGAGCGCCCAGAGGGGCAGCGCGAACAGTGGGATGTACATCACGCCAAGGAGCAGGACCACCGCGCAGACAATGCCCAGCCACGCGAGCCAACCAGGCCGGATGTGCGTGCGGAGGGAGTCGATCGAGACGGTCGCGAGCAGCAGCGCCGCGCTCAGTCCGACGCCGATGAGGACGTTCGCGTAGCCGACGTGAATCATGAAGCGCGCGACTCCGGGGTCGACGGGCGTGTCCTGGAACGCGATGCCGCCGGCAACGGCCGCGGTGATCAGGCCGCCGGCGGCGAAGAGCGTGGCCACGAGCACGCCGAGGAGGCGGGCGAAGCGGACCGCGCCATCGCTCATGTGGTCGGATGCAAGGCCCAGGGTAACGAACGCAAGGAAGGCGAGCCCGCCGAGCACGAAGGCGTACCCGCCGGTAAGCATCAGCGTCTGGTGACCGCCGTCGTCCCACCATGCCGCGATGTCGGCATCAGATTCATCGGAGGACGGCGCATTTCCGGAACACACCATTGCAACAACGAAGAAAACGGCGAACAGAATAGCGGCAATTGCGCCGACACGCGTGGCAGACATCGGAACCCCTTCGTGGAAAAGAATCGGCGCATTGTGAACCTCTGGTAAACAAGCTGCAAGCTATCAACACCATCGGCTGTTTACATTGTTCGCCACGGATACGAATACCAGTAATGTCCAATCCGCGAAATTCATGAGGGCCGCATACTATTCGAGCAGTCCCTGCGCAGGAGCGGAGGATCACTGTGCCGTGTGACGGTGGCCGGGAGGACCCCCGGCAACCTGGCAGGCGGGCGGCACGGCACTCCTCCCGGTTGGCGTGCGCTTGCGGCGGGCGCGTAGTCTGCGTCCCAACCGCAGGAGCAGGGAGGACACCATGGCCGATGTCAGAAGCCGGGACGCCGCAGGGGCGAGCGGGGAGGCGCGCAGGTGAACGCGGCCGATGTGCTGGCGAGCGGCTTCCGGTACCTGCACGAGGCGCTCCGTGAGGACATTTCGGGCATCAGCGACGAGAAGCTTTGGTGGCAGCCGCAACGCGGTGCGAACCCGGCGGGCTTCCTCCTGTGGCACATCGTCCGCGACGAGGACGACGTGGTGTCGTTCGCGCGCGGCAGCGAGCGGCTCTGGAAGTCGGAGCGCTGGTTCGAACGGTTCGGGATGTCCGAATCGGAGCAGGGCACGGGTTTCACCGCCGGCGAGGTGGCGGTCCTCCGCTACCCGTTCGCGACCCTGCGCGAGTACGCCGAGGCTGTGTGGCCGCGCACGGAACGCGAGGTCCCGCAGCTCACCGACGCCGACCTCGAACGCCCGGCCTTCGGGGACTGGACCGTCGAGCGGCTACTGAACGAAGGGTGCCTGTGCCACTCGTGGCTCCACCTCGGCGAAGTCCGGTACGTCCGCGGCCTGCAGGGCTGGAGGGCCCGAGAGTAGTTCCGAGTACCGAGTACCGAGTACCGAGCAAAAAGTGCCCGGTGCCCGGTGCCCGGTGCGCGCGAACGAGGTGCCCGATTGGCACCCCCGTTTACCTGGCCCGTACTGCCAATGGCCAATAGCCAATAGCCAATAGCCAATAGCCAATAGCCAATAGCCGATAGCCGATAGCCGATAGCCAATAGCCAACAGCCAATAGCCAACAGCCAACAGCCAAACGAGGGTGCCCGATTGGCACCCCCGTTCACCTGGCTACGTATTGCTAACAGCCAATAGCTAACAGCTAACAGCCATCTCAGTTGAACGTGATCACCGAGCGGTTCACTTCGCCGTTCTTCAGGGCTTCGTAGGCTTCGTTGATCTGGCTGAGCTCGTAGCGGCGGCTGATGAGCTCGTCGATCTTGAGGCGCTTCTGGCGGTAGAGCTCCATCAGCCACGGCATGTCGTACTGCTGCCGGGTGCTGCCGTAGAAGCTGCCGAGAATCGACTTCTCGCCGAGCACGAATTCGTGGCCGGGGACGTTCACGGTCTGGCCGAAGGGCACCATGCCAACAACGACGGCCTTGCCGCCCTGCTTGATCATTCCCCAGCACTGCTCCGCGGTCTTGGCGAGGCCGATGGCTTCGAACGCGAAGTCGACGCCGCCGCCCGTCATGCCGATGACCTGCTGCACAGCGTCGCCGCTGGAGGCGTCGACCACGTCGGTGGCGCCGAATTCGCGGGCGGCCGCGAGCTTATTCTCGAGCAGGTCGACAGCGATGATGCGCGACGCACCGGCGAGCTTCGCGCCCTGGATGATGTTCAGCCCGACGCCGCCGGCGCCGACCACCGCCACTGTCGAGCCGACCGGGACCTTCGCGGTGTTCGAAACAGCGCCCACGCCGGTCATCACGCTGCAGCCGACGAGCGCGGCCACTTCCATCGGGACGCCGTCGGGGATGTGGACGCAGGCGTTCTCGTGGACCAGCTGCTTTTCGGCGAACGCGGACATGTTCGCGAACTGCATCATGGGCTGGCCCTTGAGGCTGATGCGCCCGACGCGGCCGAGCGCGTTCGTGTTGCGGCAGAGGTACGGCTTGCCGGTGACACAGTTGTCGCAGGCGCCGCAGCTCGTCACGAAGGCGACTACGACACGGTCGCCCGGCTTCACCCGGGTTACGGCGCTGCCGACCTTCTCCACGATGCCCGCGGATTCGTGGCCGAGGACGGTCGGAACCGGGTAGGGATACTTGCCCTCCATGAAATGGAGGTCCGAGTGGCAGACACCACTGGCGGCGGTCTTGATGACGACTTCGTTCGGCTGGGGCTCGTCGATGTCGACGTCTTCGATGCCCAGCGGTTGGTTCGGCCCATAGAGGACTGCGGCTTTCATGCGACCCTCCTTTGAGTGCGAGGGGATTCTTTTCCGGGCGGTAAGCAGGTGTCAAACGGCGGCGAAAGTCCACAGGCCGGGGGGACGCTTCAGGGGTCGATCGCGGCGGCCCATTGCTGCGCGAGCGTGGCGAGGAGGCCGCTCGCGTTGGCCATCGCGCGGGCGGGGTCGGGCTCGAGCGAGGCGAGCGTACGGAGGTTGGGCGCCTGGGCGCTCGCGCGGCCGGCGAACACCACCGCGGGACGGTCGAGCCGGGCCGCAAGGTCAAGCAGGCGGCCGGTCGTCTTTCCCTGGTGCGACTGGCTGTCGAAGCTACCTTCGCCGCTAACGACGAAGCCGGCGTTGGCCACGCGCTCCGCGAGGTTCGTTGCCTCCGCCACGACATCGAAGCCGCTGACGATGCGCGCGCCCAGAAACGCGACGAGCCCGGCGGCGAGCCCGCCGGCAGCCCCACCGCCCGGCATCGCGCTGATGTCCACGCCGAGGCAGTCGCGGGCGACGCGGGCGTAGTTCGTGAGTGCGGCTTCGAGGGTCGCAACGTCCGCCGGGGTAGCGCCCTTT
>JBLNCO010000222.1:0-10285 GCA_050260715.1 Hyphomicrobiales bacterium
TGCCCGTGCGCTTCGAGGTGAGCAAGGACGGCGAGGGCTCGCGAGTGACGCGGGTCGCGCAATGAGCGCGCCGTTTCGGTTCGCGGTCGAATCCTGGGCGCCGGAGTACGGCGCGGCGGTCGAGCCGGACGGCGACGAACAGGGTAAGCCGCCGGAGGTCGATGTCACGGTCGAACGCCCGGCTGCGGCGTGGGCGCCGATCGCGCCGAAGGTTGCGGCGCCGGCCTGCGTCGGGTTCGTGGACGGCGTGCAACGGATCGACGCTCGAATCTGGCTGCCCGGCGACGACGGCGGCGTGCGCATGGGGATCTGTGCGTCGTACGCCGCAGGGCTCGTGCGCTGCGATGGCCGCGCGGAGGTGCAGGCGCCGCCGGAGCACGAACGGGCCGTGTTCGCCCCGGGCATCCCACAGGGCATCGAGACGAGCGTCGGCCGGTACAACGCCTACGCGACCGTGAACGACAAATTCGAGACGCTCAGGGTGAAGCTGGAGGATCGCCGCCGCGAGCTGGAGATAACGGTTGCAGGCAGCGTCTCAGATTGCGGGCTGGTGGTGCTCGATGGCTCGCTCTTCGGCCGCGAGCACGTACCGCACGCGATCGGGTACCTGAAGAGCCATCAGGTGCGGTACCTCGAAGGCCCTCAGCATGCGGTCGTTGGGCAGCTGGCCCCGGGCGAGCGAACGCCCGTCTTCCTCACACGCACGACGTGGAGCCGATACTCCTGGTACCTGCGGCTCCCCGGGCCGCTGGCGCACCCGTGGAGCGGGATCGCCCGGTGCGAGGCGGCGGACACGCTCTCGATGGCGGAGGTGGTCGCGCTCGCCGACCTTTCGGCGGCCGCGCTTCCGGGGTTCGCGTCGGAGCCGCACAAGGACCCGCGCGCGCCGCAGAACCTGTATCCCATCGCAGGGCTCGAACGGCAGCTGCGGCACGGCCTGGGCGACCCGCAGCTTCTCTACCGGGCGTTGCGGGCGGCGTCGGCCGAGGCGGAGCGGCCCTTCCGATCGCCGCGCGAATAGCCTAGATTCCCGGCAGCACCCCGCGGGAGGATCCCATGGCTGACCACATTCGAAAGGAAGCACTGAACCCCAAGAGCCTCTTCAACTCCACCGCGATGGGCTTCTCGCAGGCGGTGAAGGTCGGCGACCTGGTGTTCTGTTCGGGCCAGGTGGGCCGCGGCGAGACCCTCGAACAGCAGGCGCGCGAGGCGCTCGTGAACGTTCGCACGCTGCTCGGAAGTGCCGGTTGCACCATGAGCGACATCGTGAAGATGACCATCTACAGCACCGACGAGCAGGCGTGGGAGAAGACGGCCGACCTGCGCGCGGAGTTCCTGCCGCCGCCCTTCCCGGCCAGTACGTTTGTCGTGGTCAGGGCGCTCGCCCTGCCCCAACTGAAGATCGAGATCGACGTGACGGCGATGGTCGGGGCGGGATAGGATGCCGCTGGCCGCCGGGACGGCGCGTCAGGGGATCCCGTAGCGCTCCGCGCAGATCTTCCAGCCGCCCGAGCCGCCGAAGTGTCCGCGGACGGTCCGCAGCCAGAGCGCGGTCCGGAGGTTCACCACGGGGTCGAAGCGCTGTTCGAAGTCCTCGCCGGCGGCGTCGAAGTGCTGCCGGCCGTTGAGTTGGGCGAGGCCCCAGCTTCCGCCGTTCGGGTCGTTCGCGTTGTGGGCCATGGTGTCGAGGCTGCCCGTCTCGCACTGGATGATGAGCCGCATTTCGGGCCACCAGCCGGGCTCCATCGGCCAGCCTGCCGCCGCAGCCGCAGCGTCGAGCTCTTCGAGCGTGAGGAAGCGGTCGCCGGAGTACTCGAAGTCACCGGGCTCGATTTTCGCGTCGCGATCCTCGTCCGGGTCGGGCTCCGGCATTTTCTCGACGTCGAGGCAGGCTTTGCGCTTCATCGCCTCGATGGCAGGCGCCGTCGCCGGGACGCCGGCGGGGCGGCCGAGCCCCTGCCGGTCGAGCTCGCCGATGGCGTTGTTGTAGCGAATGGCGAGCAGGTCGTATTCGTGGCGGATGGCCTTCAGGTCGCCTTCGCCGTTGGGGTCGGGAATGACCTTGAGCGCGCCCTCACGGGTGCAGGCCCTGATGGCCGTGGTCTTCATCTCCGCGAGGAGGGGGTCGACGAACTGCCACTCGGGCGGAAGCTCGGCCGCCTGCGTCTGTTCGCTCGGAATGAGCTCCATGACCACGGCGCTCGCGACGACAAAGATCGCGCCCGCGAGCACGAGAAGCCCCAGGCCACCTGCGATCGCAAGGAGGCGATCCGGCCACGGGCTACGTTTCTTGAGCGCCAGCTCCCATCCTCCTGCCCGGCCACCACATGGCCGCCCGCAAGGATGATACCAGCACGCGTGTTTTCATCGGAAGCCGCACCAGCCCGCGATTCTTCACGGAACGCGCCGTACGGGGCGGGGCGGAAACGCGCCGCTGCTGCCCGCGCTGCCGGAGGTGGCGAACGGCTAGGACGCGCTCCCGTTCGGCGACGCGGCCACCGCGGCCGACGCCTGGTTCGGCCGGTCGAGGATCTCGTCGATCAGGCCGTATTCCTTCGCGGCGGGCGGATCAAGCCAGAAGTCGCGGTCGGTGTCGTGCTCGATCTTCTCCATCGGCTGGCCGGTCGTCTGGGAGATGATGTTGCGCAGCACGCGCTGCAGGCGCAGGGTTTCGCGCGCCTGGATCTCGATGTCGCGGGCCTGCCCCTGGGCGCCGCCGAGCACCTGGTGGAGGTGCACCGTGGAGTTCGGCAGGGCGAAGCGCTTGCCCTTCTCGCCCGACGTCAGAAGCACGGTGCCCATGCTCGCCGCGAGGCCGATGCACACCGTCGAGACGTCCGGCCGGATGAGGTTCATGGTGTCGTAAATCGCCAGCCCGGCGGTCACGCTGCCGCCCGGGCAGTTGATGTACATCATGATGTCCTTTTCGTCGTCTTCGCGGGCGAGGTAGAGGAGCTGCGCGATGACGACGTTCGCGACCATGGCGTCGATGGGCGTGCCCATGAACACGATCCGTTCCTTGAGCAGCAGCGAATAGATATCATACGCACGCTCGCGGCGGCCATCGGACTCGATGACGAACGGCATGATGTCGCTCGGGCGCACCAGGCCGGCGTCCGGCTTCTTGCCGGCAATGAGTTCCTGGATGAGGTCGAAACTCTGGCTCACGCTGAGGCCTCCTGCGCCCGTGTAGTAGTGGATCAAGTGTGCGGTGGGGCCGAAGGAAGTGCAAAAGGGGAGGGAGGCAGGCAGGCTACCGGGCGACCTTCGCGAGCAGTCGGATCCCCTCGCGGATCCCGTCTTCGCTCACGCTCGAATAGCCCATCAGGAAGCTGGCGCCGGCCGGCGGCTCGGTCGTGTAGTAGGTCTCCGCCGAATAGATGCCGACGCCCTGTTCGCGCGCCCGCTCGATGAACCCGGCGCAATCGCGCACGTCCTGCAGCTGGACGAGGACGTGCATGCCGCTTTCGGTGCCGGTGATGATGGCACGGTCGCCGAAGTGCTCGGCGAACGCCTCGAGCATGATCGCGCGGCGCCGTTCGTAGACCTTGCGCATGCGCCGGAGGTGGCGCTCGAAGTGCCCTTCTTCGATGAAGAGCGCGAGCACCGCCTGGTAGAGCAGTGCCACATGGCGGTCGGTCAGCCACTTCGTGCCGGCGATGGCGCGGTGCAGCGATGGTGGCGCCACCAGGTAGCCGAGCCGGAGCGCGGGGAGCAGGACCTTCGAAAGCGTCCCCGTGTAGAGCACGCGGCCGTGCTCATCGAGGCCCTGCAGCGCGGCCAGCGGCCTGCCTTCGTAGCGGAATTCGCTGTCGTAGTCGTCTTCGATGATGATGGCGCCTTCGCGTTGCGCCCATTGCAGGAGCTCGAGGCGGCGGGCGGCCGACATCACGGCCCCGCTCGGGAACTGGTGCGACGGCGTGACGTAGGCGAGCTTCGCGCCGGCCGGCATCGCGCCGACCATGATGCCCTCGTTGTCGCAGGGCACCGGGAGGATGCGCGCGCCGTTGGCGGCGAACGTAGCTCGGGCCCCGGGGTAACAGGGCTCCTCGATCGCCACGCCATCACCCGGGTCCAGCAGCACACGTGAGGCGATGTCGAGCGCCTGCTGCGAGCCGTTGACGATGATCACCTGTTCGGCGGTACAGCGGACGCCACGCGAGCGCTGGAGGTACCGCGACAACGCTTCCCGGAGCTGCGGCAGGCCTTCGGTCGGACCGTAGCCGAGCAGCTCGCGGGGCGGGTAGTCGAGCACCCGCTTGGTCAGCGTGCGCCAGGCATCGATGGGGAACTCGTCGAACGATGGCGTGCCATAGCGGAACTCGTAGGGGCTGTTGCCCTCCTCGCGGCGCATCTGGCGCGGCACTTCGCCGCCGACCACGCGCTCGCCGAAGCTCGAGAGCGGCGCTTCGAGCGCCTGGGCGGGCGCGATCGGCACGTCGCGGCGGGCGGCCGGCGCACGGAGCGCGCGGTCGGGGAGGTCGGGCGCGACGAACGTGCCCGAGCCGTGGCGGGCCGTAAGGTACCCCTCGGCGGCGAGCTGTTCGTAGGCTTCGAGCACGGTGTTGCGGGCGAGCTTGAGGCTGGCGGCCACAACGCGCGTCGGGGGGAGCTTCTCGCCGGGCCGGAAGCGGCCTTCCAGGATTCCGCTGCGGATTGCTTCCGCTAATCGCCGGTATGCAGGGACACCGGGATCCTGCTTGAGGTCGAGGACGATATCCACGGTGGAATTAGCGTAGCAGCGAAAAACTCGGGCCGGATAGCGGGCTTGCGGGGCGCGAATGTGAAGCAGATCACGTTCCTGCGCAAAGAACGCTTTCCGGCCGCGGGCTCGCGAGTGGACCCATTCTGCTGGTTCGAAGTGGCAGCTCTGCGGGGCCACTGGCTGACCTACGATCGGGCACCACGACGTGAGAAACCGCGATGGACGCTCTCTGGAACTCCGATCTCCGATGGGTCCCGGCGATGGCGTTGATGGTGCTCGGGGCCGCGCTGGTGGTGCGCGCCGAACTGCGCCAGCTCCAGGGCCGCAGGATGCCCTTCGGCACGCCCGGGAAGACGCTAAAGACGATGGAGTGGATGCGCCTGGTGCTCGGCGGCGGGTCGCTGATCGCGATCGGCGCCGGGTGGTGGTTCCACGTGCCGTTCCTGGTGGCCGCGGGCGCCGTTATCGGCTTCGAAGAGACGATCGAGACGAGCATCGCCGCGAGCGCGCTCAAGGAGGAGAAGGAGCGGGACGAAGCCGCGCTCCGGCGGGGCGCGCAACATGGCTGACGTACGGCGGAAGGACTATCAGCACACCGGCGAGGCGGCCATCCTGGCACTCCTCGACGGGCAGGCCCACGGGTACCTCGCGTTCGTGCGTCCCGATGGCTCGCCCGGGGTGGTGGCGCTCAACTTCGCCCGCGTCGGCGAGATCATCTACTTCCACGGCGCGCTCGAAGGCGAGAAGGCGGAGTCGATCCGGCGCGAGCCGCGAGTGACGTTCATGGTGACGGAGGCGTTTTCGCTCCTGCCTTCGTACTTCACGAACCCCACCTACGCGTGCCCGGCGACGCAGTACTACAAGGCCGTGGTGGTGCACGGCGAGGCGCGGTTCGTGAGCGACCCCGCGGAGAAGGCGCGCGGGCTTGAGGCGCTCATGCAGAAGCTGCAGCCCGAAGGCGGTTACCGGCCCATCGACCCCGCTGACCCGTTGTACACGAAGAGCCTTTCGACGACCGGTGTCATCGCGCTCCCCATGACCACCGTGACCGCGAAGTTCAAGTTCGGGCAGAACTTGCCGAAGCGGAAGCGGGCGCGCGTCGCGAAGCAGCTCACGGAACGTGGCCGCGAACGGGACCTCGAGACGGTCGCTGCCATCCGCGAGGTGTGCCCCTTCGAGTAGGCGTTACTGGTGGAGGCCGGCGTCCGGCACGTCGGCCGTCACGCCCTCGGCGTAGAGCCGGGCGATTTCCTCGTCGCCAAGGCCAAGGACATCGCGCAGCACCCAGGCGTTGTGCTCGCCGAACCCGGGCGCGGGGAGCCGAATGGCGCCGGGCGTGCGGGACATCTTCCACGGGGGCGCTTCGACCTCCCAGGTGCCGGCATCCGGGTGGGTGTGGGCGAGCCACTGACCGCGCGAGCGAAGTTGCGGGTCGGCCATGAGCTCCGGGATGGTGAGCACCGCCCCGGCAGGCACGCCGAAGCGCTGGAGCTGGTGCATCACCGAGTAGTGGCCCCGCTGCGACGTCCACGCCTCGATCTCGGCGTCGAGCGCGTCCTCGTTCGCCTTGCGGGCGGCGTTGGTGGCGAAGCGCTCGTCGGCGGCGAGCTCGGGGCGGTCGATTGCCCGGCAGAGCGCCTCGAACTGCTCGTCGTTTTCGCACGCGATGGTCACCCAGCAGTCGTCGCCGGCGCAGGCGTAGCGGCCGTGGGGCGCGAGGTGGGGGTGGCGGTTGCCGATGGGCGGCCGGAGCTCGCGGTTCATGCTGTAGTCGGCCAGGAATTCGCCGACGAACATGCCGAGTGCCTCGCGCTGGGCGATCTCGACGTACATCCCCTCGCCCGTCCGTTCGCGTGCACGCAGCGCCATCGCCACCGCGCCCACGAGGCAGGTGCCGGCGATGGGGTCGCCGTAGCTGAACCCGGTCTTCAGCGGTTCGCCGCCTTCGTAGCCGGAGACCGAAACGAGGCCGGCGAGTTGCTCGACGTTCGAGCCATAGGCGACGAAGTCCTTCTCGGGGCCCGTCTTGCCGTGTCCCGGCATCGAGACATAAATGATGCGAGGGTTCACCGCGCGGATCGCCTCGTACGAAAGCCCGAGGTTGTCCATGACGTCGGCGCGGTAGTTCTCGACGATGACGTCGCTCACGGCCACGAGCTTCATGAGCACTTCGCGGCCGGCTTCCTGGCGCAGGTCGAGGGCGAGGCCGTACTTGTTCCGGTTGTTGTGGTTGAAGTAGGCGGACTTGTTGTACCAGCGCTCCTGGTCACGGGGGATGAGGCCGAGGCCCCGGAGGAGGTCCCACTGGGCGGGAGCTTCGACCTTGATCACCTCGGCGCCGTAGTCGCCGAGCAGCCGGGTGCCGAAGGGCCCCGCCCAGACCATGGTCAGGTCGAGGATGCGTACGCCATCGAGCGCGGCCGTCATGATTGACCTCCCCGGCGAGCGAGGCTGGGCGGCCCGTGCCACGTCTCGCCGTTGTCGAGCAGTACCTGGAGCGAGGTGCCGGTGGATTCGACGGTGCCCTGCAACTGGCGGCCTTTCGGCGGGTACCCACCACTTTCGGGCACCGTCACGCGGGCGCCCACGGGGAACTCCGCCGAGGCTGCAATTTCGATCGCCTCGATCCGCCGCCCGATGCTTCGGGCGAGCACCTGCAGGAGCGCGAAGTCGTTCGTCTGGCGGAGCGTGCGAAGCGCGTCGTCGCGGCTCGCGGGTTCGCGGGCGGGACGGAGGCTGGCGGGCGGTGGGATCGAATCTTCGCCACCGCGCCCGATGAACTGCCCGACCAGCTTGCGCGCCCGTGGCGCCACTTCGCCCGCTAGCTGATGCAGGAGCGCGATGTCGTCACATTCTTCGAAGAAGGCCATGGCGCGGGCCACATCTTCGCGGCTGGTCACAGCACTGCCTCCGCGCGTACGCGCTCCATCTCCGCCGGGGAGAGCCCGGCGAGGTCGCGCAGCACCTCTTCTGTGTGTTCGCCGAGGAGCGGGGCACGGCCGGTGCTCCAGCCGTCGGGGCCCATCCACCAGGGCGGCCCGGCGTAGACGGCTTCGCCCGCAACCGGGTGGTCGATGCGCTGGAGGTAGCCGCGGGCGTTGAGCTGGGGGCTGTCGAGCAGGTCGGCCATGGTGTGGACGTAGGCGACGGGCGCGCGCATCCGCCCGGCGCGCTCGTACACTTCGCGCTTCGATTCGGTAGCGGCCCAGGCGTAGAACTCGGCCATGAGCTCGTCGTTGTGGATGGTGCGGTCGGTCTGGGTGGCGAAGCGCGGGTCGGCGAACAGGTCGGGGCGATTGATGGCGTCGGTGAAGGGCTTCCAGTTGCGGGGCATGATGTGGATGCCGAGGTGGCCATCGAGGCAGGGGTAGATGCCGATGAAGCTGGCCATGTGGTTCCCGCGCCGCACACCGCTCCACCGCCCCAGGTAGCTGTAGTACGGCACGCCGGCCTCGAGCATGGCCGCCATGCACTGCTGAACGCTCACATCCACGTGCTGGCCGGCGCCGTCGCGTTCGGCGGCGAGCAGCGCGACGGTCGCGGCGGAGAAGCCGTTCAGGCCGCCCTGGTAGTCGGCCTGGTAGCCGCCGTTCTTCACGGGACCGCGCTCGGGCGTGCCGGTGATGAACATCTGGCCGCCCATCGCGAAGGCCACCAGGTTGTTGTACCGGTAGTCGGCGTACGGGCCGTCCTGGCCGAACGCGGTGATGGACACGAGCGTGACCTTCGGGTTCACCTCGTGGAGGCGCTCGTAGGTCACGCCCAGCGCGCGGAGGTCGGCCGGGCGGAAGTTTTCGACCACGACATCGCACCGGGCCGCGAGCCGCAGGAATGCATCGAGCCCGGCGGGCGTACGGAGGTCGAGTTCGACCGACTTCTTGCCGGTGTTGAGGTAGAGGAAGAGGGCGCTGGTTTCGGGGTCGGGTTTGCCATCGCGGAAGGGCCCATGAGCGCGGGCGATATCGCCGCCCGGAGGTTCCACCTTGATGACTTCGGCGCCGTAGCCCGCGAAGAGCTTTCCGGTAAACGGCGCGGAGACGAAGGTGCCCAGCTCGAGCACCCGGAGTCCGGCAAGCGGTTCCACCATGGGGGCGATTCTACGGATGCGCCGGGCCGCGTCCACCCCGCCCGGGCCGGTCTTTCCCCGCTAGCCGGCGGGGCCGAGATCGACCGTGAAGGTGGCCTGCTCGCTGTCGATGGCGCGAATGGAGACGCGCGCGACGCCCGGCAACGCGGAGAGCCGTTCCTGGAAGTCCAACAGGTCGCCGAAGCCGCGGGCGCGCACCTCGACCTGGACCTCGGAGGGCGCACCTGCCGGGGCGGCGGACGCATCCGGCGGCGGGGGCGGCGGTGCCGCCTGGGGTTCGCTGCCACGCTGGCCCTTGAAACCCCCGATGGTGAGCGCATCGAGGCCCGCGACGATCGCCTGCAACCCTTGGATCGCCTCGCGGTACGCCTCCCGAAGTTCGGCGAGCGGCGCGGTGAGCTGCTCCAGGAGGTTGCGGACCGGGCGTTCGGGCGCGGTTGCGGGAGTCGGCTCCTGCCGGGTGGCGGGCTCCATCGGGCGTTCGGCGAGGCGCTCTTCGAGCTCTGCCAGCCGGTCGAGCAGCACTTCGTAGTCCCGGCGCAGGAGGTCGTAGCGGCGGCGCAGCTGGCGCACCGACGACTCGCCGGACGTGGTTTCACGCAGGCGTTCGAGCAACTGGTCTTCGTTCTCAGGCTGCGTCATCTCGGCTCCCGTCGTGGTGGGCGGGGCCCTTCGGCCCTCGCTCCGCAGCGGCTGATTGTCGCCGGGCGGCGGGCCAGCGTCTCCGGGTTTCGCGCCGCTTCGACGCATCGTCAGTAACGCACCCACCACCGGGCTATCCCGCTACGTTCACCCCGCGAGTTATGCATCGGCCTGTTTCGCATCTGTCTGAAGCGAGTGCGGGTTCGCCCGACGGGAAATGGGGACCTGCCCTCGCCGCCGCCGGCTCGGGTACCCTGTGCGGCGATGACCATCGACGCGATCAGCGCCATCACGCTCGCCACGCACGACATGGCGCGGTCGGTCGCGTTCTACGAGGCGCTCGGTTTCCAGCTGCGCTACGGCGGGCCGCGGGCCGGGTTCTCATCGTTCTCGGCGGGGCGAGCGAGCTACCTGAACATCGTGCGCGCAGCCCCGGAGACGCGCTGGTCGTGGTGGGGCCGGGTCATCTTCTACGTCGACGATGTCGACGCACTCTACGAGACGGCGCGCGCAGCCGGGCTCGGCCCCCAATTCCCTCCGCGCGACGCGGAGTGGGGCGAGCGGTACTTCCACCTCAACGATCCGGATGGGCACGAGCTCAGCTTCGCGCGGCCGCTCCGGCGCTAGGGGATGAGCTGGGCCTCGAAGTGCTCGAACTCCACGACGATGTCGTCCCCGACTGACGCGTAGACCTGGCCGAGGTCCACGCGGCACGTCCGGTTGTCGGGGTCGCGAATGACGAAGTAGCCGTCGCCGATGCTTTCGACGCGGCCCAGGTGACGGCCGGTGGGCGAACACACCCAGGCGCCGGGGCGCAGATTCCTCAGGTACTCTCCGGTTTCCATGCCTTG
>JBLNCO010000223.1:0-4567 GCA_050260715.1 Hyphomicrobiales bacterium
CAGGTGGCGAGGATGGTGAGCGACCCGGCCTCCTCGCACTTCCGCGCGGCGCCGAAGAGGCGCTTCGGCTGGTAGAGCGCGATGGGGTCGACGCCACCGGAGAGCGTCCGCCCGCTGGGCGGAAGCGCCAGGTTGTAGGCGCGCGTCAGGCGGGTGATGGAGTCCATGAGGATGACCACGTCCTGGCCGCCTTCGACGAGGCGCTTCGCGCGCTCGAGCGCCATCTCGGCGACGCGCGTGTGGTCTTCGACGGGTTCATCGAACGTCGAGCTCACCACCTCGCCGCGGACGCTGCGCTGCATGTCGGTCACTTCCTCGGGGCGTTCGCCGATGAGGAGGACGATGAGGTGCACGTCGGGGTAGTTGGTGGTGATGCCGTTTGCGATGTTCTTCAGGAGCATCGTCTTGCCGGCCTTCGGCGGCGAGACGATGAGCCCGCGCTGGCCGCGGCCGATCGGTGCGATGAGGTCGATGATGCGGTGGGTCAGGTTGTCGGGCGTGGTTTCGAGCTTGAGCTGCTCTTTGGGGAAGATGGCGGTCAGGTTTTCGAAGTAGGGCCGGCGTTTAGCGGTCTCCGGGTCCATCCCGTTCACCGCTTCGACCTTCAGGAGGCCGTAGTACTTCTCGTTATCCTTCGGATGGCGGACCTGGCCAGTGACGTAGTCGCCGGGGCGAAGGGCGAAGCGACGGAGCTGCGACTGCGACACGTAGATGTCGTGCGCGCCGGGGAGCATCGATTCGCCGCGGAGGAAGCCGTAGTTGCCGTCGTCGCTGACTTCGAGGAACCCGCCGGAGAAGATGTTGCCGCGCGCTTCGGCCTGGGCCTGCAGGAGCCGGAAGATGAGGTCCTGCTTGCGCATGGTGGCCGCTTCTTCGAGGCCCATTTCGTGGGCGATGGCGATGAGGTCTTCGCGCGGCTTGGCTTCGAGCTCGGCGATGTTGAGGGGGGCCATCATCGGGCCTTCGCGCTGGGGGCGCTGGCGGCGTTCGGGTGCGGCGGCCCCGTCCTCATGCCCTTCGGCGGGTGCGTCGAGCACAGCTGTTGCCGTATCAGCCTCTTCGGGTGCGGTTTCGCGCGGCTGATTGCGGGGTCGTCGATTACGCGTGCGGGGAGTTTCTGGGGAAGTCAATGCGTCGGGTTACCTTGTGGTAGAGCGCCATGCAGAGGCGCGGGGAAGAGGACTACCTGCGTGTACAGACCCGGGATGAGTTGGGGGCTGCGGGCGACGGAACCGTGCCGGTTCAAGCAGCCAACACGAGAATACGTCTTCCATTGTAATGGGTGCAACTACCGTTGTCAGCGGCGGTGGACGCTGCGGCGAGGGGGTTTCGCGGCTGCGGTATAGTCTCGGAGATGCGCGGAATCGGTCGAGGGCCGTGACGCTGACGTTCCCCACTACCGGACGCACGCTAACGCTCGCCGCCGCGCTGGGAGCGCTCGCCGTGCTCCTGCCCATCCTGGCGATCTTGCGGCTGAATAGCGCCGAGGACGACCTCGCCGGCGCCAGCTCGCTCCAGCGGGACTTCGACCTCGCTTCGGTCCAGGCGCTCGAGGCGGAAACGGCCCTGCGCGGGTACCAGCTCTCCGGGGACCCGGCGTTCCTGCCGCCCTACAACCACGGCGTGGCCGAGTTCGAACGAATCGTCGCCGGGATGGACGGGCGGCTCGGCGGGGACAGCGACGCGGCCGCCGCGGAGATGCTCGCCGCGTTTCGGACCTGGCGCGATGGCTGGGCACAGGCGCGCATCGACCAGGTCGCGGCGGGCGACCTGCAGGGCGCGCAGGCGCTAACGACCACCGGGCAGGGCCGGGTGCTGTTCGACGCCTACCGCACCACCGCCGAACAGTTTTCGAACGGGCTCGATGCGCAGGTGGCCGAGCACGAGGACGACCGCGACCGCGCCCAGGTGGTGTCGTTCTCGATGCTCATCGGGGCAGCGATCGCGGCGGCTGCAGCGGCCGGGCTGATCACCTGGGTGGCCGTGCGGCACGCAGCGGCACGGCGGTCGATCGCGGAGACGGAGGCGAAACTCGCCATCGAACGGGCCACGAGCACGCGGCGCGGCGAACTGCTGGCGGTGGCGTCGCACGAGCTGCGGAACCCGCTGACGGCGCTCGTGCTTTCGGCACAGCTGCTCGAAGAGGAGGCGGCCGAACGCGGCGACGAGGAGCTGGCGGGCATGGCCGGCCAGGTCACAGCCGCGGCCACCCGGGCGGCACAGATGATCGTGGAGTTGCTCGACTTCACGCGGGTGGAGGCGGGCCGGCTGACCATCGCGCACGAGCAGCTCTCGCCGCTGGACGTGGTGGAGGGCGCGATCGAGGACGTGCGGCTGAGCCACCGCGAGGTGCCGGTCGAGGTGGAGATGGAGGCGCCTCCCGGCGCGACGATCGAAGGGGACCGGCCGCGGCTCCGCATGGTGCTTCGGAACCTGATCGAAAATGCGCTGCGCTACGGGAAGGCGCCTATCCGCGTGCGGGTCGCGCAGGAAGGGGCGGACCTGGCGATCCACGTTGAGGACGCGGGAAACGGCGTGCCGGGTGCCGAGCGGGAGATGGTGTTCCAGCAGTTCCAGCGCGGGTCGACCTCGAAGGGGCCGGGTGCGGGCATCGGGCTCTACATCAGCCGGGGCATCGTCGAACTGCACGGCGGGTCGCTGGAAGTGCACCAGAGCAAGCTCGGAGGCGCCGATTTCGTCGTGCGGTTGCCGCGCGAAAGCGCGTCAGCGGCCGCCGGTGGAGCGTGAGAGTTCGCGGTTTATCCAGGCACGAGCGAGGTGCAGGAGCTCGTAGGGCACGTCCTCGCCGAGCGCCTCCCGCAGCGGTGCCAGCTGGGCGATCGGCTGGCCGCCCGAGATGGCGCGGATACGCGCGATGGTGGCCGCGTCGACCCACTGGGCGACATCGTCGATTTCGCCGCGCGACACGAGGTCCGCGATGTGCGAGACGATGGTGGTGGGGCTGAGCTTGCGGCGTTCGGCGATCTCGAGGATGTCGAGCCCCTCGCGATAGAGCTCGAGCGTGCGGCGGTAGGTGTCGGTGATCGAGTGGCCGTTGCGGTCGCGGAGTGGCGCGCGGACGGCGGGCGCTACCGGCCGGCCGGCGGGTACCTGGTCGCGTCCGGCCGACCGAGTGACGGCGAGGAAGGCTTCGCCGTAGCGTTCGAACTTGACCTGCCCGACGCCGCTGACGTTCAGCATTTCGCCGCGGGTGCGGGGCCGCATGCGCGCCATCTCGTGGAGGGTCGCGTCGCTGAAAATGGTGAAGGGCGGCACGTTCGCCTCTTCCGCGAAACGCCGCCGAACCGCGCGCAGGGCCTGGAACAGTTCGTCCGAGGCGTCGTCGCGGCGGGCGCTGGGCGGCGCCACGCAGGGGCCGCAATTGCCGCAGGCGCGCTCGTGTCCTTCGTCGCCGAAGTAATCAAGGATGCGGGCGCGGAGGCAGGTAAGCGACTCGGCGTAGTGCTGCATCGCGTCGAGCTTGCGCAGGGCGTGCTCGCGGTGCGCTTCGAGGCCGGCGGTGTCGATTTCGCCTTCGCCACCGGGGCGCGTCGCCCAGACCATCTGCCCCTGGCGGCCGGCGAGCCCGGATTCGACCAGCGCGAGCACGGCCGCGTTCACGCCCGGCTCGTCGTCGGACTGCATGATTTCGCGCATGTGGACGCGGTTGCCGCGGTAGCCGACAAGCGCGCGGTAGATATCGACCACCATCGCCGGTTCGGGGTGGGAGAGGTCGATGAAGTACTCGCGCAGGCGGCGGTCGCGCGGGGCGAAATAGAGGACGCATTCGGCCGGTTCGCCATCGCGGCCCGCGCGGCCCGCCTCCTGGTAGTAGGACTCGAGCGAGTCGGGCATGTCGTGGTGGAGCACCATGCGAACGTCGGGCTTATCGATGCCCATGCCGAAGGCGTTCGTTGCCACGATGATGCGCAGGCTGTCACGGGCGAACGCGTCCTGGATGCGCTTGCGGTCGTCGCCGGGCATCCCGGCGTGGTAGCGGGCGCAGCGGATGCGCTGGCGCTGGAGGAAGTCGGTCACCTCTTCGACCTTCTTGCGCGTGCCGCAGTAGACGATCGCGGATTCGTCGCGCAGTTCGCGCAGCTTTTCGGCGATGCGCTCCGCCTTCTCCTTCTGGTTCTTCACGTGGACGACATCGAAGCGGAGGTTCGGGCGGTCGAAGCCGGCGACGTGGATGACCGGGTCGCGGAGGCGCAGCTTTTCGGCCACATCGTCGCGGACGAGGGGGTCGGCGGTGGCGGTAAGGGCGACGATCGGCGGGCCGCCGAGCCGGGGGCGCACGTCGCCGAGGTCGCCGTAGCTGGGACGGAAGTCGTGGCCCCACTGCGAAATGCAGTGCGCCTCGTCGACGGCGAGGAGCGCGACGCGAGCGCGGCGCAGCCCGGCCATGAAGGCGGCGTCGCCGAAGCGTTCGGGCGCGACGTAGAGCAGCCGGACGCGGCCTTCGGCGACGGCGTCGAGGGTCCGGGCCTGCTCGTCGCGAGCGATGGTGGAGTTGACGGCGGCGGCCGGGACACCGGCCTGCCTGAGCGCGTCGACCTGGTCCTTC
>JBLNCO010000224.1:0-2980 GCA_050260715.1 Hyphomicrobiales bacterium
CGCGCGTCCCGGGCCTGGCCACCAGGTTGTGCACGATGGGCAGCACGAGTTCCGCCTGGATCTGCAGCGACGTTTCGTGGATCAGGATGTCCAGCGTCTCCGCCACCGAACCGTTGATGGAGTTCTCGATCGCCACCACGCCGGCGTCGGCCATGCCCGACTCCACGGCCGCCGCCACCGCCCCATGCGACGGAAACGGCAGGAGCTCTTCGCCCCGCGCATAGCGCAGCGCGGCCTCCTCGCCGAACGTCCCCGCTGGCCCGAGATACGCGACGCGCATGGCTACGTGTCGAGCCCGTGCGTCGAGCCGATGATCGCCTCGCGCAGGTACCCGGCGCTTTCGTGCCGCGTGACGATGACCAGCGCGTCGCCGGCGTTGAGCCGCGTGTCGCCGCTGGGGATGCGAGGCACGCCACCGGGGTCCACCACGAGCGAGATGAGCGATTCCGGCGGCAACAGCACTTCGCGCACCGACCGCCCCGCAATCGGCGACGTCTCCGGGAGCTTGATCTCGACGATTTCGAGCCCGCTGTGCAGCTGCAGAAGCGGGATCATCTCGTGCGTCGGCAGCTCCTGTTCGATCTGTGCCAGCACCGCCTGCGTCGCCGAGATCGTCGTTTCGATGCCCCGCTTCTTGAACAGCAGCTCATTCTTCGGATTGTTGATGCGCGCGATGGTCCGCGGGACGCCCCGGCGCCGCGCGATTTCGCACACCACCAGGTTGTCCTCGTCGTCGCCCGTCACCGCCGCCACCAGGTCGGCGCGCGAAACGCCGGCTGCGTCGAGCGTCGTCGCCTCGCAGCCGTCGCCGTGGAGCACACTCTCGCCGAGCTCCTCGGAGATCGCGGCCGCCCGCGCCGGGTCGCGCTCGATGACGAGCACTTCGTGGTTGTCCTGGATGAGCTCCTGGGCGAGGTAGAACCCGACTTTGCCACCGCCGGCCACCAGCACGTACATCGCTACCTCCCGGGGCCCTTATCGTTGAGCAGCATGTCTACCATTATCTGCGCGCCGTAGCTCGTTGGGCTGAACGTTTCCAAACCCATCTCCCGGAACAGCTGCTCGCGGACCGGGTCGTAAATCCGGCAAAGCACGCGCTTCACGCCGTAGATTTCCTTCGCCATCTGGCTCGCGAAGTAGTTCCGGTTGTCGCCCTGCGTCACCGCCATGAAGGCGTCCATGTTGCGGATCCCGGCCTTCTCCAGCGTCGGGCCGTCCATGCCGTTGCCCACCGCGCGTTCTCCGCGGAACCCTTCGGGGAGGCGGCGAAAGGCGGTGGGGTTCGTGTCGAGCACCGTCACCGTGTGCCCCGCGGCCTCGAGCAGCCCCGCCACACGCGCTCCCAGCCGCCCGCAGCCCATGATCAGCACGTTCATCTGCCCACCCACCTACTCCTGTTGGCCGTGCTTGTCGGTGGATTGCTGCCCGAACGCCTGCCGGACGAGCCACACCTGGCATGGCGCATTGCGAAGGACGAAGTCCGCCGTGCGACCCATCTGAATCGCACCGATAAGACGCTTGTAACCCACGCCCATAATCACCGTATCGATGCCCCGGTCGATCGCCTCGTCGACGATCGCCTGCCCCGCTTCGCGCGCCTGCAGCAACTCCCCGGTGATGTGGTAGCCGTTCGCCGAGGCGATCTCCTCGGCCCGCCGCAGGATCTGTTCGCCCCGCCGCGCCTCCACTTCCATCTCCGCGTTCAGCGGCAGCGAACGCAGCACTTCGATGACGTGTAGCGTGTGTACCTTTGCCTTGCGCTGTTTCGCCAACAGACACGCGATCGCCACCGCCTCCATGCTCGCGGGGGAACTCGTGATCGGCACCAGGATGGTGGGCGGTTTTGGCATTCGGTGTCGTTTCGAATCCTTCGCTCAGTATACGAAGGATGGTCAGATCCGTCCCCTCACCGGTCGTCCTGCGCAAACCACAACCGGATGAGCCCGTTCAACACCAGCACTATCCCGATCGCGATGCCGATGTTCCAGCTTACCGTCTGGGTGAGCATAAACAGGATGAGGAAGATCCCCAGCACGATTGATATGACGGAGAAGATGTAATTCAGCGTCCGCATAGCGTTATCCGCGAGCAAGAGGCATCCCTCCGTACTGCTTGGCAACGATGCTACCCCACATTGCATACACGGCAACAGCCGCCTCCGTGTGACCCCCACCCCTTCGCTCCGGTAGCATCTCCTCCCGATGAACGTTCTCCTCCTTGGCGCCAACGGCCAGCTCGGCTCCGATATCGTCCGCCTCTGGAACGACCCCACCGTGCGCCTCATCCCCGCTACCCGCGCCGATGCCGACGTCACCGACGCTGCGGCCGTCCAGGCGCTGGTCGAACGGACGGCGCCCGATGTCGTGGTCAACACCACCGCCTTCCACAACCTGCCCGTGTGCGAAGAGGACCCCGAGACGGCGTTCCGGGTGAACGTCGCCGGCGGGCGGAACGTCGCGAAGGCGGCGGCCCGGGCCGGTGCCGCAGTGGTGCAACTCAGTACCGACTACGTCTTCGACGGTACGAAGCGCTCGCCCTACCTCGAAGACGATGCCCGCCGCGCCGTGAACGTCTACGGCGCCGCGAAGATCGCCACCGAAGACGTCGTCCGCCAGTCGAACCCGGAGACGCTCATCGTGCGAGTCTCGGGGCTCTATGGGCTCGCGGGGTCCGCGGGCAAGGGCGGCAATTTCGTCGAAACCATGCTTCGCCTCGCCCGCGAGGGGAATCCCATCCGGGTCGTTTCCGACCAGGTGACCGCTCCCACGAACACGGCCGAGATCGCCGAAGCGCTGCTCCCGCTCGTTCGCGATGGTGCGCGCGGCGTGGTGCACCTCGCCGCCGATGGCGAAACGAGCTGGCACGATTTCGCCGCCGCGATTTTCGAGATCTGCGGCCTGAAGCCCGACCTCACGCCCGTCACCACCGCTGAGTTCGGCGCACCTCTCGAACGGCCGATGTACAGCGTGCTCGGGAGCAC
>JBLNCO010000225.1:0-7251 GCA_050260715.1 Hyphomicrobiales bacterium
AGATGGCGCGGTTCTTCTGGCTCACGATGCCCCGCGTCACCGTGAACGACGGCCCTTCGCCCGCCTTCAGGTCGAGCGCGTAGCCGATGGCCACCACGTCGTCGCCGATCTGGACGTCATCGAGCTTCGCCAGGCTCAGCGGCTGCAGCCCCGTCGCGTCGATCTTGATGAGAGCCAGGTCCGACCTCGGGTCGGTGCCAACGACGCTCGCTTCGTACTCGGACCCGTCGCTCAGCGTCACCTGCACGCTCGATACGGCGCGCCCGAACGCGCCCGCCACCACGTGGTTGTTCGTGATGATGTACCCGTCTTCGCCGACGATGAACCCGGAGCCGACGCTGTTCGTGTTTTCGATGCGCACCACCGAAGGCTCGGCGTACTTCACCAGGTCCGCCGTGGACATCAGTGAACCATTCGGTGCGGTTGCGGGCGGCGTGTTCGTCGTTGTCGGGCGGCCGCTCTGTGCCGCCTGGGTCGTCTGTGTGGACGTCGCGTCCGGCTCTGCCGGGTTGTCGGAGCAGGCGACGCCAAGGACGAGGCCAAGGGCGGCGAGGCTGCCGGCGATCGCAAGGCGATTCATCTTCGGCGTCTCCACTAGAAGGTGTCTCCAGTGTTCCGCACCTGCCGGGAATCCTTCGTAAACGAGCCGTCGCAACGAAAGTCGAAGGTAAAGGAAATGGCCGCACCGCCGCCCCGGTGTATCATGCGGCCAGGGACAGGTATGGCACTGCAGGGCAATCCGGACGCGTCCGGGCTTCGTAGCGTAAACAGGCCAGCCGAAGCGCTGGCTCCGGCCGCCCCCTCCGGCGACCGCACCCAATGGTCGGACGAAGCCCTTATGCTCGCTGTCACCGCTCGCGATGATCTCGCTTTCGCCGTGCTCTACGACCGGTACTCCGACCTCGTCTACTCCGCGTCGGTCCGCGTCCTCGGCGATTCGCAGATGGCAGAAGACGCCACCCAGGAGATCTTCGTTCGCCTGTGGCGCCGCCCCGAGGCGTTCATGCCCGAGCGCGGCCGCTTCCTCAGCTGGCTCATGAGCGTCGTCCGCAATCGCGCGGTCGATGAGCTCCGCGCCCGCGGCCGCCGGCGCAAGCGCGAAGGCGACCCCGGCTCCGAGCCCCAGGAAGCCGCCCTTTCGCTCACCGCCGCCGACGCCGACGACCCGGTGCACGAAGCGCAGTTGCACGAAGAGCAGATCCTCGTGCGGCACGCCCTCGCCGAACTCCCTGCGGAACAGAAGCTCGCTCTCGAGCTCGCGTACTTTGGCGGTCTCACCCAGCAGGAAATCGCGCTCGCCCTTCACGAGCCCCTGGGCACCGTGAAGACGCGCATCCGGCTCGGGATGCAGAAGCTCCGCCGGGCGCTGCACGACCAGGTCTAAAGGACGGTACCTCCCGTGGCCGCGGCCCCCGAACATCCTCCACACATCACGCAGGAGCAGGCGGACGAGTACGCCATCGGCGCGCTCGAGCCCGAAATCGCCGCGCTCGTCGCCCTGCACGTGGAGGATTGCCCCCAGTGCCGCGCGCTCGTCGCCACCAGCCAGCGCGTCGCCTCGTCGCTCAGCCTGAGCGTGCCTATCCGCCAGACCCCGCCCCGCGTGAAGCACCGCGTCATGCGCTCCGCCGGCATTCGCCGCTTCGGCCCGTTGTGGACCGTGATGCGCTTTACCCCCGCCGCGGCCGCGGCTGCCGCCATCGTCGTCGCCATCGCCGCCTTCACCGGCATGGTCTCGGTCCGCGGGCAGATCGGCCGCCTGCGCGACGAGAACGCCAGCCTCGAATCGCAGATCGACCAGGCCCTCTCGCAGAAAATCGAAATCGAAGTCCTCACCCGGCGGCTCGACGAAAGCGAAAAGGCCGCGAGCGACCTGCAGGCCGCTGCCGCCGGCGACCGCGACCTCCTTGTCGCGCTCCTTTCGCCCGATAGCGAAGTCGCCGAGCTCACGTCCTTCGAAGAGGGCGTCTCCGTCGGCCGGCTGGTCTGGGACTCGCAGCAGAAGCGCGTGTTCCTCGTCGCGACGAACCTTCCGCGCCGCACCGATGGCGAGACCTACCAGCTCTGGGTCAACTCCTCCGGCCGCTACGTCTCCATCGGCACCTTCAACTCCGACGAGAACGGCTTCGCCCGCTACGAGACCTACCTCCCCGAAGGCCTGAAGACCTACGAGAGCGCCGTCGTCACCGTCGAGCAGGCCGGGGGTTCGCCGACCCGCAGCGGCCCGAGCGTCATGGTCACCGACCTCTCGGCCCTCCGCGCGAACCGCTAGCCGTCACCTCACGCTGCCCCGAGCATCGCTCGCAACTCGCTGAGCGCGCGCGCCTGCAGTCCCTTCACGCTGTCAACGCTCGCCGCCATCGCCGCTGCGGTCTCCTGCAGCGACAGGCCATGCACGAACCGCAGCGTGATCACCTCCGCCTGCCGCCGTTTCAACCGGCCGATCGCCGCAAGCAGGTCCAGGTGTTCGGCATCGAACTGTGACCCCCCGCCGTCCGGGCCGTCGAACCCCTCGAGGGTGAGCATCGGCGGCCGCCGGAACAGCTGCCGCCGGCGCGTCCCCACCACGTGCCGCGCCACCCCGAAGAGCCACGCCCGCGCCGGGAGCCCATGGTCCTCCAGCTTCCCCGCCGATTCCCACGCCTCTGCGAAGACCGCGCTCGTGATGTCCTCCGCTTCCGTCGCGTCGCCGATGCGCGACAGGGCGTAGCGGTAGATGGCCGGCATTTCGCGCTCGAACAGCTCCCGCCAGGCCGCCGGGTCCCGCTCGCGCAGGCGACGGATCTCTTCACCCCGCGGCGTCACGAGCGAATCGCCCGCTGCCGCCGGGTTCATCACCGCCAGCAACACCCGCCCGAGCCCGGCCGCCAGCCATACGCGTGCCGAAGCGGCTGCCATCAGTCGTCGTCTCCGCTCGAATGGTCGTCCACGGCGTCTCCCCCGGGGCCCCGGTTCCGCCCCAGGTCGTCACCCGCTTCGCCACCGTGTTCCTCGTCGTCGATCCCACCGTGGTCGTCGGGCGTCGCCGTTGCTCCGGCACTGGTGCCGGGGGTCGAAGAAGGCACCGGCGTCGCGGACGGCGAGGGTGTTGGCGAAGGACTGGAGCTCGGGCTCGGCGTGACGTCGATACCCGGCGTGCCGCTCCCGTCGCGCGGGTCGAAGTTCCGCACGGCACTCTGGACGAAGCTGGCCGCCCCGTCCGCTATCTCCAGCGGATCGTGGCCCGTTGCCGCGCCGCCTCCGCCGCCAATCAGCCCGATCACCAGCACGCCCGCCGCCAGCCGTTCGACGAGCGGCCGCGGCGCTGGTCCCGCCCCCAGCCACGGTGCGAGCACCCGCCACCAGCCCGCCGCCGGCTGCCGCGTGAGCCGCGCTTCGAACGCCGCCGAAAGCCGTGCCGTGGCGGCCACGCCGGGACCCGCGGGCTGCAACTCGCGCACCATCGCTGCGACCGACGCCAGCGCCCGCAGCTCCGGCGAGAGCCGCCCGCGCCCCTCGAGTGCCTCCTGCACCAGGTCGGGGTTCAGCGTCTCACGCAGCTTTCGCCTCCAATCGCCGCTTCGGGGATTCGCGCCGGTACGTGAGCCGCAGCGCGACCGCGAACACGACCGAAAGCGCCGTCACGAAGTACAGCGCCCGCGCCCAGCCCTCGTGCGCATCGGTGCCCAGCGCCCCCCCGTGCCAGAGCGCCGCGCCGTACGCCACGAACACCGAGTAGTGCACGAGCCTCCACGTTCGCACCCCGATCCACGCCCGGAGCCAGAACGAAGCGCTGACCAGCATCGCGAGCCAGAGACACAGCACGCCGAGAGCCACAAGCGAAGTGTCCTCCGGCGCGGTAAAGGGCACGAGGACATGTAGGACCGTGAAATCGGTCCAGCCGTCCGGGATCAGCGCCAGCCCGTGCGCCACGCCCAGCACCACCCCGGTGATGCTCCCCACCTGGTGGATTGCCAGCAGCCGCGCCCGGCTCACGTGCCCGTCGAGCCAGCCCGACGACATGAGCAGCCCGCCCACAACGCCGGCCCAGAGGCACAGGTAGCTCGCGAAGCCGGCCGCCCTGGACACCGCCCACGGCCCATGGCTCCCCAGCAGCGAGGACCCATCGACCGGCCCCAGCGCAAGGCCCACGATCACCGTCCACGCGAGCCCGAACCCGAGCACTCGCACCGCCTGCATCACGACCCCCGGCTCTTCCGCTTCGCCGTCAGCTTCGGCGGCGACGACTTCGCCGGCGCCGGCGTCGCGACCGCCGTCCCGACCGCCGCCTGCTGAGCGGAGGCCACCGAAACCGCTTGCTCTTGGCCCATGTCGCCCCCGCTCGCGATCCCGGCGAGCAGCACCGCGAACGCTGCCGCCGCTGTCACGACCGTCGCGATCTTCGTGCCGCGGAACCGAGAGCGTTTCTTAGTCGTCATCGTCGTCGTCGTGCTCGCTGTGGCCGCTGCGGTCGTCGTCTTCCTCGTGGTCGCGGCCGCGATGGTCGTCGTCATCGACGCCGTCGTCGTCGTGCCCGTGGCCGTCGTGGCCCTCTATCCGGTCGTCATCGCCGAACGGGAAGTCCCCGGGCCCCTGGTCGGGCGTGCCATCGTCGTCCATCGTGGCCGTCGCCGCCCCGCCATCGTTTGTCGAGCCCGCGGGCACGCCCATGAGCGCCTGGCCGTCCGCGGTCACGCTCTGCTGGTCGGCCCGCGGCCGCTGTCCGTCGTCTCCTCCGTCGCTGGCGCCGAACACGCCGCTCGCTGCGGCCCCCGTGACGATGGCGGTTCCTGCCAGCACGGTGGCGACGCTCGCCACGGCGATGGATGCGAATCGGTTCACCGCGAACCTCCGTTGGATGTGGTTTCGCATCGCACATCGCTGCTGGATGCCCAAAGGAGTCGCGGACCCGAAAGGGCGCCTTAACCGAACCGCGCCGCGGCGCCCGCCTGGTCGAACGCCAGCAGCCGGTACCCGTCCGCCACGGCGGCAGCGGCGAGTTCCGGCCCGGCGATCAGCACCGCCTTCGCCCAGCACTCCGCCCGCCACGCCAGCTCGCCCCACGCGCTCGCCTGCACGAACCCACCCGCAGCCGGCAGCCCTGTCCGCGGGTCGATGAGATGGTGCGCCTCGCCCCGGCCCGTCTGCCACCGGCGCTTCCGCGTGGTCGAAGTGGCGAGCGCTCCCCGCACCGGCCCCTCCCACGCGAGCGCTCCGCCGGGCGCATCGATCGAGACCAGCCACCCTTCGCCGCCGTCGTCGCTGCCCGCGCAGCGCAGGTCGCCGCCCGCGTTCGCGAGCACGTTCTTGAACCGCACGCCGAGCTCCGCCACCGCCAGGTCGACGGTCCAGCCCTTCACGATGCCGCCGAGGTCCAGCCCGCCCTCCCGCAGCTCCACACGGTTGCCATCGACCCGCAGTGCGTCCCGCGGGTCGGGCACCACCTGCGCCCGCGGCGCCCCGGCGCCCATCCGGAGCTCCTCGAACGTCCGGTCGTACCCCGCCTCGCGCAGTGCCGGCAGCACCATCGGGTTGAACACCCCGCGCGTCATGTCGTGCGCTTCCAGGGCCATCCGGCACGCGGTCGCGAACCCTGCGTCCTCGATCGGCTCGCCGCGGTTCAGCCGGCTCAGCAGGCTCCCCTCGCGGAACCGCGAGAACTTCGCCTCCTGCCGTTCGAACAGCAGCCGAACCGAGACGAACGTCTCGAACGGCACATCCGGCGCTTCGATCTCCACGTCGATCTCGGTACCCATTGCCCGGAAGCTGTCCGTGAACGGCATCGCTACCCCGTTATCGCGCCCCGCCGTACGTTCAGGCAATGACCGATTCGCGCCCGCTCTTCATCGTGAACCCGGCTTCCGGCGGCGGCCGAACCCGCGGCCGCCTCGATCGCCTGCGCGCTGCCATCGAACGCCACGGCCTCGAAGCCGATATCGTCCTCACGGAAGCGCCATGGCACGCCCACGCCCTCGCGACCGATGCCATCGAAGCCGGCCGCGACACCCTCGTGGCCTGCGGCGGCGACGGCACCGTGTTCGAAGTCGCGAACGCCATCATGGATGCCGGCGCGAACGGCGATGTCCGCCTCGGGACGGTGCCGCTTGGCACCGGCAAGGATGTTGGGAAGTGCCTCGGCATCGGCCGGCCGGCCGCGGGGCTCCGGGCGGTGGCCGCCGGTGCCGAGCGCCGCATCGACCTCGGCCGCGTCGATTGCTTCGACCCCAACGGCGCGCCCATCACCCGCTACTTCGTGCTCGAAGCCGCGGCCGGCTGGATCCCGGAGATCTCGCACTCGGTCCCGCGGCGCCTCAAGCTCCTCGGCGATACCGCCCCCTACGTCATCATGACGTTCGTGCGCATGCTCGGCCCCATGAACCGCCCGTTCGAAGTCGCCATCGACGGCGAATCATTCGATGGCGATCACAACTCCATCAGCGTGCACAACATGGCCTACTGGGGCGGCGATCTCGAAGTCGCACCCGATGCCCGCCCCGACGACGGCGTGCTCGATGTGATCCGCTGGGGCCCGCTGGGACGCAGCAAGGTGCTGCAGGCGGTCCAGGGTCAGCGCAACGGCGGCACTCACCTGCAGATGGACGGCATCGACCTCTCGCAGGCGAAGCGCATCGTCCTCAGCTCCACGCAGCTCACCGAGCTCGACCTCGACGGCGAAGCCGGCGCCTACCTCCCCGCCACCATCGAAGTCGTCCCTCAGGCCCTCCGCTTCCTCGCCCCACCGCAGCCCGTCGGAGCCGCCCCATCAGAGCCGCGACCGTAAGGGAGCGTCCGGCCCGCCATCCATTTCGCCGCCCGGCGGCTGGTTCTATTCCCCGCGAGAAAGCGTTCTGGCTGGGCACCCACGTCGGCCCCGGCAACCAGCAGTGCTGACGCCCCCTACCGCTTGAACACCGGCTCCCGCTTCTCGACGAACGCCCGCGCGGCCTCGCGGAAGTCCTCCGACGACACGAGCTTCCAGTGGCGCTCGGTCTCCAGGTCCAGGTACTCCTTGAACTCCATGCGCTCAGCCGCCACGTAGTGCGCCTTCAGTGTCCGCAGCGCGATGGGCGAAGCCGCCGCCAGCCGCTTCACCATCGCCGCCACCTCGTCGCGAAACACCTCGTCGTCCCAGACGCGCGCGACCAGCCCGAAGCGCTCGGCTTCCTCCGCGCTGAATTTTTCGCACAGGAACGAGAGCTCTCGCGCTTTCGCCGCGCCGACGAGCCGCGGCAGGCTCCATGGCAGCCCCATGTCGCCGGCTACCGCCACCCG
>JBLNCO010000226.1:0-15135 GCA_050260715.1 Hyphomicrobiales bacterium
CCAGGTATCGGAACGCCGGCCTTCCACCGAGCGCCGCGCGGCGGCCTTCCCTCAGCTGAGAGGCGAGCCCAAACACGTTCACCCCGAAGTCATCGACCCGCTGGCCGACTTCGGAGTTGTAGCCCTTGGACATCGAGGATTCAGCGTTGGGCACGAGGCCGGCATTCTGCATGTAGGCAACGCGTCGCGCCATCCAGCGGCCCACCTCGATCTCGATGCGGAGGTCGGCGAGCTTATGGCGCCAGGAGCCGCCCGATGCGGCTAGTGCGCGCCGGTTGGTTGGGTCCTGGAGAACGGAGTAAATGCGGTTCCAGTCCGTTTCCGCGGTGAGATTGCGCTCTATGCCGCTTCGTTCGAAATCGAGCGTGGTGGTCGCGACGTACCACCCACGATTTTCGTCGCCAAGCCGGTTGGCGACTGGTACCCGCACCTCGTCGAAGAATACCTGGTTGAAGCCGTGGACGCCGGTCATCTGAATGAGCGGCTGGACGCGAATGCCGGGCGATTTCATGTCCACCAGGAACATGCTTATGCCGCGGTGCTTCGGCGCCTCCGGGTCGGTGCGGGCGAGCAGGAGGCAATAGTCGGCGTTATGGGCGTTGGAGGTCCAGATCTTCTGCCCGTTGATGATGTAGTCGTCGCCGTCGCGGACGGCTCGCGTCTGGAGGCTGGCGAGATCCGACCCCGCGCCGGGCTCCGAAAAGCCCTGGCACCAGCGGCGTTCGGCCCGCGCGATGTACGGCAGGTGTTCGCGCTTCTGCTCGCCGCTGCCGTGCACCATGATGGTTGGCCCGGCGAGATTGATGGCGAGCTGGTCGTAACTGGCCCCGGCGCGGTACATCTCCTCCTTGAAAATGAGCTGCTCGATGTGGCTGGCGCCGCCGCCTCCGTACTCCTTCGGCCAGGCCATGGTCAGCCAGCCGTGCTCGGCCAGCTTCCGTTCGAGGTCACGGTCGGGCTCTTCCTCCGTTGCGACCCCGGAAGAGTGCTCCGCGAGGAACGCCCGGAGACGGGCACGGAACGCCTCTTCCTCCGGTGTGAACGTGAAATCCATGCAACTCCTCCTCGTCCTCCGCGGTCCTATCCAAAGGGCGACGTGGCGGGTGTGCCGACCACGCCGAGCGCGATCAGGCGGTCGATCTGCTCGCGGTCGAATCCCGCCTGCGTGAGGATAGCGATGGTGTCGGCGCCGTACGCAGGTGAGGTCTCGGCGGCGCGATAGTCGAGCGCACTGAAGTGCAAGGGTGCGCCGGGCATGAGGATCGGCCCCACCACCGGGTGATCGAATTCGTAGACTGCTCCGGAAGCATGGGCCTGCTCGCTCATCAGCGCCTGTTCGAGGGACCGCACCGGGGCGCACGGGATTCCGCGTTCCGCACAAGCCTCCACCAGCGCAGCCGTCGGCCAGGTGCCAACAGCCTCGCGCACTTTGATGTACATCTCTTCGATGAAGGGTCGGGGGTCGTCCGGCATCACAAAGGAAGGGTCGGTTGTGCTCGGGTCATCGACCTGCAGAAGTTCGAGCAGTGGCCGGCGCAGTCGGCCGGGTCCAGCCAGTGCGACGAACCCGTCGAAAGTTGCGTAGGTGTTGTAGAACCAGCGGTTGCTTGCGAACTCGCGACGGCGCCGTTCGATGAGTTCGTCTCCCGAGACTTCACCGGCAGCGGCCGCGCGCACAAGTTCGATCTTCCAGCCATCGACAGCCTGGACCACGTTGGCGGTGCCGTGTTGCAGCGTGAACGCCGCCGAGAGCAACGACGTCGAGACGCGCTGCCCCTGCCCCGTGCGATCACGTTCGCGCAGCGCAGTGACGATGCCAAAGGCCAGCGTCATAGCGGCCATGTAATCGCACAGGAACGCCTCGCTTTGTACCGGGCGGCCGTCTGCCCACGAGCGGTTCGAGATAATCAGGCCCGCCCACGCCTGCATCATCACATCGATCGATGCGCTCCCGGCCTCCGGGCCATCGTCGCCGAAGCCGGAGATCTCGCCGTAGATGACCTTCGGATTGGTCGAACGAACCGACTCGTAGTCGAGCCCGAATCTTTGCAGGATGCCAGGGCGCAGGTTCGAAATGATGATGTCGCAGCCACCGACAAGCCGGCGCACGATTCGTTGGCCCTCGGGGGCCTTGAGATCGACGGCGATGTCGCGTTTGCCGCGCGCCTTGATGATGAACTGACGGCCTTCGCCCGGCACGATCTCGCTGTTGCGCCGGGTCTCGTCGCCTTCGATGTCTTCGACTTTGATGACTTCTGCGCCGCCGTGCGCGAACAACTCCGCCGCGTATGGCCCCGCCACGTAGCGGCCGAACTCGATCACCCTCAAGCCTTCGAACGGTCGCGTCATGATGCTGGCTCCGCTCCCGCGGGAGTGAGGTGTGGAAAGGCTTCGACGATCGCGGCGTAGGCGTCGAGCAGATGCCGGTCGGAGATCAGGTCGAACTCCGGCTGCGGGATGTGGAACCCGCCGAACGCCTCAACCACTTCGATGTCGTCGTCGACAACAAAGTCGGGGACGAACGGAATGCCGTACTCCGCCAGCCGCTCGCGATGGCGCGACACCGGCTTCCAGTGGACCCCGGCCACGAACGGCTTCAAGCCGTGCACTTCGACGACCTCCCAGCGGACGCCCACACCGGACCACACGAAGAGCTGGAAACCGCACCGATGCAGCTCCTCGAACACCTCGCGCGCGAATGGCCGGATGCGCCGATCGAAGTCGATGAGCGTGTCGTCCACGTCGAAGCAGATGCGAACGGCGGTTTCCATCTCCGCGGTCAGGCTTCCGCCGGAGCCACGAGGTGCGCGAGCGCCTCTTCAGCCTCGCGAACCCAGCGAGCGTAGATCTCGGCCACGGTTGTCGGGGCATTGAGGTAGCCGATGCCCTGGCCGGCCGGGGTGTGCATCAGCGGCTCCACCTGGTACTCGTCGATAGCGCCAAGCAGATCTCCTACCAGGATGTCCTGGTACGGCATGCGCAGCGGGGCGGGCGCCTCCGGCTGGCTCCACTCTTCGCTCCACGCCGTGCGGATCTGGCGAAGCGTCTTTCCACTGTCGGCGCGGGAGATCACCGTGTCTTCGTGCTTCGCTTGCAGCAGCTTGCTCAGGATGGTCGGGTGCGTGTGGTTCTCCTTTGTGGTGAGCCAGGCCGTGCCAACCCACACGCCCTGCGCCCCGAGCGCCAGCGCGCCCGCGATGTGCCGGCCCGTGGCCACTCCCCCTGCCGCGAGCACCGGGATGTCGCCCGCCATCTCAACAATGCTGGGGACCAGCGAAAAGGTCCCGATCTGGCCGGTGTGACCACCGGCGTCGTACCCCTGGGCAACGATGATGTCGACGCCGGCATCGATCGCGTAGCGCGCGTTACGTGGCGACCCGACGAGCGAAATCACCTTTTTCCCGGCCGCCTTCGCTTGCTCCACGACCTCCTTCGGAGTCCCGATGCCGAGCGCCAGGATATCGACATCCGACGCGAGCACTACTTCCACCTGGCGCCGGGCCATTTCCTCCGAACGGACGAACCGCGAGCGGCTTCCGGGCTTCGTTGGCCGGCCGACGCTGTACTTCTGGTAGAGGTGGTCGACGAATGCGCGGTGCTCCGATGGGAGCTCGGCTTCGATGGCCTCGCGGTTGTTGTGCTCGGGCATGCCCCGCGGGATGACGAGGTCGATGCCGAAGGGCCGGTCGCCGACGCGCTGGCGGATATCACGGAGAAGGTCCCGGATCTCCTCCGGCGTCTTCCGCGTGCCACCATAGACGCCGACGCCGCCAGCTTTGCAGGCCTCGACGATCACGTCCTCGTGGTGCGCGAAAGCAAAGATGGGGTATTTGACGCCGAGATCCCGAACGATCTGACTCTGCGATAGAAGTGACATGTGATTTCCTTTCACTCCGGCCCGTCAGCGCCGCCGCTTCGGGTCGAAGGTATCGTTGAGGGAGTCTGCAAGCAGGTTCAGCGCGAACATCATCGCAGCGAGCACCAGCGCAGGAAGCAGCACATAGTACGTGCCGCCGCTCAGCATGTAGTTCCGCCCAACGCTCATGAGATTTCCGAGCGACGGATTCGGGGGCTGAATGCCGAGGCCAAGATAGCTGAGGCCGGCTTCGACCAGCACCGCGAACGCCATGGAGAGCGCTGCCTGCACGATGAGCGGTGGCAGGGTGTTGACCACGATGTGCCGGCCCACGATGCGAACCGGCGTGCATCCGAGCGCCCGGGCGGCCAGCACGTAGTCACGCCGAGACTGCTGTAGGAGGCCAGCTCGCGCCAGCCTCGCGAAGATCGGAACGTTGGCGAGGCCAATCGCCAGCGCGACCTTATCCATGCCGTTGCCGAGCACGACGAGAATGACGAGTGCCATGAGCAGCGTCGGGAAAGCGAGCACTGCATCGATGAGGCGCATGAGCACCGAATCGACGAGGCCGCCGGCGTAGCCTGCGATGTATCCCACCGTGCTCCCGATGACGGAGCCGAGAAGCACCGCCCCGCAGCCAACCAGGATGGAAACACGGAGTCCTCCGAGGCAGCGCGCGAAGAGGTCTCGGCTCGCCTCGTCGGTCCCGAACCAGTGATCCCAGCTCGGCAGCTGGAGCCGCTCGCCGCGGAATTGCTCGAGCGGGTCGAGACCCATGACGGGCGGCAGGACGAACGCTGCGACCAGGATCGCGGCCAGCAGCGCCACGGAGGCGACGCCCGTGAAGGTATGCATCATCTTCCACAGGCCATCCACCATGAGCGAGGACTGGCGGAGCCTCGTGAACCGGCTTTCACTGGGGAGCGTTTGCTGTTCGAGGGCGACCGAGGCGCTCATGAGTGGCGAACCCTCGGGTCCGCGAGACCGTACAGGATGTCGGCGATCAGATTCGCGAGGACGAAGACCAGCACCAGCAGAAGGACGAGCGCCTGCAGAAGCAGGTAGTCCCGCCCCTGGATAGCCCCGACGAGCAGGCGACCGAGCCCTGGCCGGGCAAACACCTGCTCGACGACCAGTGCGCCACCCAGCAGCCGCCCCAGCTGCAACGCGCTGACGGTGATGACCGGGATCAGTGCGTTGCGGAGGGCGTGGCGGTTCACGATCACCCGCTCGCGGAGCCCCTTTGCCCGGGCTGTCCGGACATAGTCCTCCGCCAGGACATCGCGCATCGCAGTGCGAACGAAGCGCATCAGCACCGAGGCCGTGACCGAGCCGAGCGCTACGGTCGGCAAGATGAGGTGCTCGAGCGCGCCCCACGGGTCGTCGGTAAACGACACGGCGCCGCCCGCGGGCAGCCATCCGAGGTGCACCGCGAAAAAGACGACCAGGAGGATACCGAGAACGAACGTGGGGAACCCCACCGACACAGCCGCGATGGCGTTCACCACGACGTTCCAGGCACGGCTCCGAGCTGCAAGGATGCCCCCAGCAATGCCCACCAGAAGCGTAAACAGGTAGGCCGATAGGGCGAGCTGCAGCGTCGGTTCGAGCTGGTCGCGAATCACTTCCGACACCGGCAGCCGGTAGCGGAACGAATCGCCGAAATCCAGGCGTATCGCATCGCCAATCCAGTTCAAGTACTGGCTGACGGGCGATCCGGTCAGCCCGAGCTGCTCCCGCGTCCGCTCCACGTCTTCGGGCGAGGCATCGGACCCGGCCAGGAATGCGGCGGGGTCGCCCGGTACGAGCCGGATGAGCATGAAGATGAACACGCTCACGAGGAACAGGACCGGGATGATTTCCAGCAGGCGGCGGGCAACAAAGCGGCCCATAGCGCTCCCCCAGGCGGCCTATGCGAGGCCCACGTCCTCCCAGTTGGGCACGTCGAAGTTGTCGATGGCGAAGCCCGCGATGTCCTTCGACACAACCCACTGGTCCTTCACGTCGGTGATGAGGAAGACCCAGATGTCCTCGTCCCAGATGCTGTTGAACTCCCGGTACAGCTCGTTGCGTTCGTCCTGCGTGCGGGCTGCGGCGATATCGGCCTGCCACTTTTCATAACGCGAAGAGGTGTAGCCGGCGGCGTTCGGAATTCGAACCTGGAAGTTCATCACCGGCAGCGTGTCGGGGTGCATGCCGAAGAATCCGAAGGTCGTCTGATACATCCCCGGGAAGTCATTCCCCTGGAATCGCTCGCTGAATTGTGCGCCGTCGACGAGTTCGATCTCGAGATTCAGGCCGGCCTGGCGCGCGTCGGCCTGGACAATCTCGAACATGCGTTGGCCCTCGAAGTTTTCGTTCTGGGTCATCAGCGAGATGGGTGGAGTGCCATCGGGGTAGCCGGCAGCAGCCACCAGCTGTCGAGCTTCATCCAGGTTGAAGACATCGTTGTTGTAACGGTCTTCGAAGGCGAGGGAATCGGGGCCCCACAGGCTGTAGCGTGGCTCATAGATGCCCAGCATCACGTCCTCCGCGATGCGCTTGCGGTCGATGACCCGGTGAATAGCCCGGCGAATCCGCGGATCCTTCGTCACTTCGCCGTTGGCGCTCATGCCCCACGAGAACGCTCGCGTAAGGCCCGTCCCGACGACGTGGGTGAAGCCCTTGTCTTTAGCGAAGCGCGTGACGTCGTCTGGATTCAGGCGGTTGGTCATCTGCACTTCGCCCGTCTCTATGGCAGCCGCCAGGGCGGACGTATCGGCGAAGTAGCGGAAGTCCACGCCTTCGAGCCGCACCGGTTTCCAGAAAGTCTTGTGCGCTTCCCAGGTCGCGCCCTCCTGTGGGCGGAACTCGGTCATCCGGAACGGCCCGGACCCGTTCCACGGCTTTCCATCGAGCCGGTCCTGCAGCGTCTTCACATCGATGATGGCGAGGAAGTTGAGCGCATCGAATACCAGGCGCCCCGGCCGCTTCAGCTTGAACCGAACCTGGTTGTCGGATGGTGCCTCGATCGACGCGATGTACTGGTTCAGCGGCCCCTTCGACTGCGAGTTCGGGGTATCGGGCGAGTTGATCGCGTTGAAGTTATCGATCACATGCTGGGCGACGATGGGTGAGCCGTCCTGGTACTGGATGTTCGGCTTCAGCGTTACCACCAGCTCCGTCTCATCGCCGTTAAACTCGTACGATTCGGCGAGTCGCGGCTCGGGCTCCAGCGTCGACTTCGGGTAGCGGAAGAGCGTGTCGTTGAACGCGTAGAAAAGCGCCGAGCCGTAGGACGCAACCCCATAGGGTGCGCTCGACCAGATCGCTTCGTTGCGGTCGGCCCATGTCAGGCGGCCACCCTGGCGAGGAGTCGCGGCCGACGTGGCGCTTTGCCCGGGCGTCGTGCTCCCATTCCCGACGTCGTCGGCTCCATCGTCGTCGCTGTCGTCATCCCCACACCCGACCATCACGAGGCCCGCAGCTCCAATGCCGGTTGCGCCCGCGGCACCGAGGAAGCGGCGACGGTTCCAGGGAGTGGAGCGAACGCGCGTCCAGTAGTTCGAGTTCTCACCCATCTGTCTTTATCCCTCCTGTTGTGTGTTCGCATCGCGTGGTGGCACGTCGTGTGTGCTACCGGTGGTTCACTGCGGGCTCCGCCGCGGGACGAAAACGGTTATCCGCCGCGCGCGGTTCCGCCGGGCGACAGTTCCAGCGTCGCCCGGGCTTCAGCCGTGACGGTTCGCCAGGCGGCCAGGACCTGGTCTTCGCGCTCGTAGGGAAGGTCGCCCGCAAACGCCGGGCTCGCCTGTCTGCCGAACGCAACGTTTTCGGCGAGCCACCGGGCCGTGAGCCTCGTGGCCGTCTCGACGTCCACCACATCGCGGTACCCGAGCAGCTCGCGTGCCTTCGCCATCGACAGCACGAGGCTCGATTTCTCCGCGAGCGGGTACGAACCCCGGCAGAGCTCCGCGGGGACATCGACCAGCTCCAATTCGGCGCCCAGCTCGTCGAGGATGACCTCTGCGACACCACGCGCGCTCAGCACGCGCTCGTCGCCGGCATTGAAGGCCTCGCCGGCGGCATCCGGCTTCGTGGCGGCGAGGTGCACAAGCGACGCCAGGTTCTCGACGTAGCCGCGCTGAAAATAGGTGATCCCGCCGTGGGGCAACGCCATCGCTCGGCGGCCGTCGACGACGCGTTTCACGATCGCCCACTCGTGTGCGAGGTAGCCGTTCGGACCGTACACGCCGGGGTACCGAACGACGACAGCTTCGAAGTCGCCGCGGGCATGCTGTTCGAAGAGCTGGTCTTCGCCGGCTGCGACCTTGCCGGTGTAATTCGCGGCGGTGCTCTGCCGGGGAGCGTCTTCGGGGATAGGGAGAGGGATCGTGCCATGCGGCGTGGGCTTCATCGTGCCGTCGTACACTGGCTGGCCGGTGATCCCCACGAGCCGGTGCACCTTGCCCGCCAGGTGGCTGGCGAGCGCACGGAGTCGTCCCGACGTGCAGACAGCGATATCCCAGCGCCCGTTGCCGAGCGCTTCAGCGATGCCCTCGGGCTCGCGAGCGTCGCCGTGCAGGTGCTCAACGTCGCCGCCGAACTCAACCTCATGCCCGCCGGAATGGAAGATTGTCACGCGTGACCCGTCGTCCAGGAAGCGGCGCACGATGTGCGCCCCGCTCGGGCCGGTCCCACCAACCACGAGGACTTCGGTCATGGCAAGACCGCCAGGCGCCGGATGGGTGAGGAACGAGCCATGTGCGTTCTCCCGCGACGGAGGTTGGGCGGAATTCCTGAGAGCAGGTAAATTTGCCCGATGCGACAGGCGATCCAGAATGAATCGATTCACGCGGTGAAGCGATTCATCGCCCGGCGCTGCAATCTACGGGAGGCCTTCCCCCATGTCAACTAGCGGCTCCGCGAAGGTCACCATCCGTGAGGTCGCCGCGGCCGCGGGGGTGTCCGTGGGCACCGTCTCCCGGGTGCTTAACAACCACTCCTCCGTGCGGCCGCCCATGCGAAAGGCCGTGATGGATGCGGTTCGCGCGCTCGGCTACGAACCGAACGAAGCCGCCAGGCAGCTCCGGGCAACGCGCACGAAAGCTCTCGCAATCCTCATCGACGACGTGAACCACGCGATGAACGGTGTCGCGGTCCACGGCGCGGACGACGTGGCCCAGGGTCGCGGCTACTCATTGCTCGTGGCCGAGACGCGAGGCGACCCCGACCGCGAGCTCGAACTCGTGCAGAGCATGTTGGGGCGCCGCGTCGAAGGGTTGCTCTGCATGCCTCGCCAGTCCCGGACCGCCATCCTCGCGGCCGCCTCCAGGTCGCGGGTGCCGGTGGTCTTCTTCGGCCAGGTGTCACAGCTCGATGGAGCCGTCTCGGCCCTCATCGACGAGGACGCAGCAACCCGCGAGTCCGTAGACGACTTTCTGCGCCACGGTCACCGGCACCTGGCGATCGTCGGGGACGAGCGGCCCCTCTCGCACAGGCGCATCAATGCAATACGCCAGTGCCTCGCCGATCGCAGCGATAAGACCCGGGTAAGCGTCGTGGTCGAGCCGCTCGAGCAGCTCGCAGAAGCCACCGGAACGCTCCTGTCGCGCGCCGGGCGGCCCTCCGGCGTCATCGTCCTCACGCACCGCTGCCTGCCACCCGTACTGCTCGGCGTCCGCAAAGCGGGACTCGCTCTCCCGCAGGATGTGTCTCTGGTGGCGTTCGGCGATTCAGAATGGGCAGCCGCCTACCGTCCCGCTATCAGCGTGATTAGCGGGCCGTACCGGGAGCATGTCGCCGCCGCGACGAATCTGCTCATCGACCTCATCCAGGGCGCGGCCAACGAGGACGCGACCCTTGTGCACACCTCGGAGTACACCCGCCGCGAGTCGCTCGCCGCGGCCCCACATCTGCCCGCTTCTCCGCGGAGAGCACCCCGGCGCTAGCCCACCCGGGCGGCCTCGCACCGCAGCGCCCCTGTGCTACCCGGCGTACTTCGCCGGGTCCGCGTCGAAGGTCTTTTGCAGCCAGGCGCGCAGAAATAGTACGTCTTGCCCTGGTACTCGCTCGTCGCTGCCGCGCTCTTTTCGTCGACTTCCATCTTGCAGACCGGGTCGATCGCCATCGTCAAACTCCTCGGAACACGCCTCCGCTGAATACCGGTTGCTCGCCGGCTCGCCCCCACAAACCACTGGACGGCTGGCCCGTGGGCCGCGACCATGGAGCCGGGACCGGGCGCATCACGCTCGCGCCCGGCCGCAGCGCGCGTCCGTAGCTCAGAGGATAGAGCATCTGTCTTCGGAACAGAGGGTCGGGGGTTCGAATCCCTCCGGGCGCGCCACATTCCGCCAGCGGTTAGCGCGTGACCACGTCGGCCGCGACCACGACATAGACGAGCGCGGCGCCCGCGGTGACCAGTGTGTGGAACACTTCGTGGTAGCCGAACACGCGAGGTAGCGGGTTCGGCCGGCGGCTGGCGAACACGATGGCGCCGATGGTGAAACAGGCGCCGCTCGCGAGGAGCGTCAGCACCGAAGCGGCGTGCAGCGCCGACACCAGCTTCGGCGTGGTGGCAAGCGCCGACCACCCGATCACGACGTAGGTGCCGACCGCGAGCCAGCCCGGCGCCCGGAACCAGACCTGCTTGAGGATGATCCCGGCCGCAGCGAGGCTCCAGATCGTGACCAGCATCGGGATGCCCCACGCGTCATCGAGCGCCTGCAGGCAGAACGGCGTATAGAGGGCGGCCACCGCCACGAAGATCATCGAGTGGTCGATGCGGCGCACGACGGCGCGGGCACGAGGAAGCCACGGCAGGATGTGGTAGGCGGCGCTGGTCGCGAACAGCAGGATGAGGCCGGTCCCGAAGATGGCGGCGCCCACATAGCCGCGAGGGGATTCGGCGCGAAGAACCAGCGTTACGAGCGCAAGGGGCGCAACGAGAGCCGCTGCGAGGTGAAGGTAGCCGCGTAGCACAGGTGGACGGAAGGCCTGCGGTGCGGCCGGCATACGAGGCTACTTGAAGCGGAAGGTGAGGCGGCCGCGCGAAAGGTCGTATGGCGACAGTTCAACCAGCACCCGGTCACCGGGGAGGACCTTGATGTAGTGCTTGCGCATCTTGCCGCTGATGTGCGCGAGCACTTCGTGCCCGTTTCCGAGCTCGACTTTAAAGGTGGCGCTGGGGAGCGCCTGCGTAACGATGCCCTCGACTTCGATGGCGTCTTTTTCCTTCGGCATATGCCCTCCTTAGGGTTGAAATCGTCCGCTGCCAGGCGGAAATCGAGTAAGCATTGCAGGCGGAGTTCGCGGAACGCGAAACGACCCGGGCGCGATCTCTCGCACCTACAATTAGTTTACCAGAATATGAAGCGCCCCGGGCCGCGCGCCGTTCAGGGAATCGTAATGTCGAAGCGCTTGAACGACGGCGCCGTCAGCTGCGTGCTGACGATTTGCCCGTTCACCAGCAGCGTGATCAGCGATCCCTCGGTGTTCGAACACACGGACGCACCGGTCGAGTAGTCGATCCGGTAGCCCGCACCCGAGCTGTCGATTTCGACGAATGCGGCCGGGCCCGCCTTGCCGTTGAACGCGATCTGCACAACCGTCCCGGCGGGCGCGGGTGCGCCGCCGATGGTGATGCGCCCGAAGAGCGAGCCCTCCGGCGGGTGGGTCTCGTCGAACGCCGTGCCACAGTACGAGGGGTCGGGCGGTGGGAGCTGGCTGCCGCTGTCCGTCGTGCCATCGGCGGCGAGCATCGGCAGCACGCCCTGTCGCGCGAGCTCGGGGTCGTCGGCGCTGGCTGGCAGCAGCACGAAAGCCCCGGCGACAGCGGCGGTGAGGAGAGCGATGAACAGCCCGGCAGCGAAGCGGCGATGGGTCACGAGGCAACTCACGGTAGTGATGGCGCGGCGCGCTTCCGCAAGTGTTCGCTCTTCGCGCCACACGATCCAGCCCCGCGGCGCTTCGCCCAACGGTTATTCCCGGGCGAGCCACGGCGCGCGGCCGTTAGCGTTCGGCAATGTGGCGCTGCGTACGCTTCCGGAAAAAGCGAGGACAGCCATGCCCGAAGCCAGGCAACGAAGCCGGAGCGCCAGCCACGACGACCGCTCGCATCGAAACGAGCAGCGCCGGGCCAGCAGCTCGACGGGGAATAACGCCAACGCCGAAGAGAAGAAGCTCCTCGACCAGTTCGGGGACCAGCTTTCGAAATCCACGCAGCGCGCGAAGTGGATCCATTCGGGCGCCGAACACGCAGACCGCAAGGGCCAGACGCTCGCCACCCGCAGCCACGAAGTCATCCAGATGTGGGCGGATGCACGTCATGCGAAGCCGGCGACGGTCGAGTCGACGCGGAGAGATGACCGGCCCGGCGTCCTGCGGTTCGACTTCCCCGGCGGCGATAGCGGCCGCCTGAAGGCGATCGGCTGGGACCAGTGGTTCAAGACGTTCGACCAGCGGAACCTGATCTTCCTCTACCAGGAGACCCTGCGGAACGGGAACGACAGCAACTTCTACCGCTTCGACAACCCCGGGCGCGAGGACGCCTGACCGTTAGCCCACGCGCTCGACCCGGACTGCGACCGACTTGAACGCGGGCGTCTTCGAGCGCGGGTCGAGGCGCCGCGGCACGAGTGCGTTCGCTTCCGGGTAGTACATCGCGAGATTGCCCGGCCGGATGCGGACAATCGCAACCGACGCCTCCATGCTCCCCGCGTTCGATTCGACGCGCACCCGGGTGCCCTCTTCGAACCCGAGACGCCGCGCGTCCTTGCGCGACATCATCACCACGTCGCGCCGCTTGTTCCCGCGGTAGAGGTCCTCTTCCTCGAAGACCACGGTGTTGAACTGGCCCTCGGAGCGGAGGGTCATGAGGCGAAATTCGTCCTCGGCCGGGGCGAAGGCTGGCATGCCCGTCACGTGGAAGCGGGCGCGGGTGGTCGGTGTGGGGAAGACGGGCTCCGGGAAGCTGCGTCCGCGAACCGGGAACTCGGTGCGGGTGGTGTCGATGTCGCCGATGTCCTCGTAGCCCGGGACGACCTTCGCCATCGCGGCGCGAAGGTGCTCGTGCGAGCGAAGCTCCGCCCAGTTGAACCGCCCCTCAGGGAGAATGCGCTCCGCCAGCGACGCAATGATCTCCACCTCGGAACGCATCTGCCCCGGCACGGCCGGCGAGCCGCCCTCCGAAAGGCGCACGAACGAGAACATCGACTCCTGGGTCGTGGCCTGCGGCTCCTCGTCGCGAGCGAGCGCGGGCAGGATGATCGACGTCTTCCCGCGCCCGTGGAAGTGCCCTTCGTTCAGCTTGGTGCTGATGCTCACCGAGAGCGGGATGTTCCGAAGCGCTTCGGAAGCCCACGCGCGGTCGGGGTTGCTGGCGAACAGGTTTCCGCCGAGCAGAACGGCCGCATCGATGTCGCCTCTCGCGGCGGCCTCCATCGAGGCGTACGTGTGCTGGCCCGCGGGCAGCGGCGCAATGCCGTAGAGGGCCTCGAGCCGCTTCGCGAACGCCTCCTTGAGCGCCGGGGTGACACCCACCGAGCCGACGCCCTGCACGTTCGAATGGCCGCGAATCGGGAGCAGGCCGCAGCCCGGCCGGCCGAGCCACCCCCGCGCGAGGGCGACGTTGGCGAGCGCCGTGATGGTCTCGGTGCCGTTCTCGTGGTGCGTCAGCCCCATGGCCCAGAGGAAGATGCCGCGCTTCGCCCCGAGGATCGCCTCCACGACTTCGTCGATGCGGTCGCGGCGGACGCCGCAGGCGCGTACGATGTCGTCCCAGTTCGCCGCCCGGGCGGCCTCGCTGACGGCGTCCCAGCCTTCGGTGTGGTTTTCCACGAACTCCTGGTCGACGCCGCCGCGTTCGATGACGCCCTTCAGCATCCCGAGGAAGAGCGCGGCATCGGAGCCGATGTGCGGCTGGACGTAGATGTCCGAGACGCGCGAACCGAAGAGCATGCTGCGCGGGTCGCTGGGCACGCGAAACCGTTCGAGCCCGAGTTCGCGCAGTGGGTTGACGATGATCACCTTCCCGCCGCGGCGGCGCAGGTTCACGAGCTGCGTGATGAGCCGCGGGTGGTTACTCGCAGGGTTGGCCCCGGCCACCAGCGCGAGGTCCGTCTGGGCCAGGTCCTCAAGCTGGATTGACCCCGCCCCCGAGCCGTAGATGGGGTCGAGCGCGGCCGCCGAGGCGCTGTGGCAGTAGTACGAGCAGTTGTGGATGTTCGCCGTACCAAAGGCGCGGGCGACGAGCTGCATGAGGAAGGCCGCTTCGTTGCTCGAGCGCCCCGACGCGTAGAAGAACACGCGCTCGGGTGTGCTGGCGCGGATGGCATCGCCGACGAGGTCGAGCGCCTCGTTCCACGAGGTGCGCTGGTAGTGGGTATCACCCTCCCGCGCGATGACCGGGAACACGAGCCGCCCGAGGCGCTCGAGCTCGCGCGGCGTCATCCGTTCGAACTGCGCGATCGGCGTTTCGCGGAAGAACGCCTCGGTCACGAACTTGCCCATGTCGCCGGCCTGGGCCTGCACGGACTTCTTGCACACCTCGGGGAAGTGGCCGGCTTCGTTCACCATGCCGCCGCGCTGGCCGCCCATCCCGAACGCGCACGTCTTGCAGGCGTTGCGCGAACGAAGCCGCCGATAGAGGTCCAGGTAGGACCCCGATTCGCGGCCCTTCTTGAGTACGTAGAAGACTGCGGGCCAGCCGCCGCCGGCCGAGACGCGTGGTTTCGCCATGGCCAAGAGGCTAGTCCCTTGCCGTTGCCGTGACAATCACGCCCGGAGCTCGTGGCGCAGTGCGGACCGCGCCGCCCAGTACCCGCACATCCCGTGCACACCCGCGCCGGGCGGCGTCGACGACGAGCAGATGTACACGCCGCGCATGGCCGTACGGTAGGGGTCGGCGGCGATGGTAGGCCGCATGAAGAGCTGTAGCGCTTCGTGGGATCCCCCGGCGATGGCGCCGCCGATGTAGTTCGCGTTGTACTGCTCGAGCGCCGCGGGCGGCAGCACGTGGCGCGCAAGGATGCGGTCGCGAAATCCCGGGGCGAAGCGTTCGACCTGAGCCTCGATCGCGGCCGTCATGTCCTTCGTGCTCCCGAGCGGCACGTGGCAATACGCCCACGCGAGGTGGCGGCCGTCGCCCGGGACGCGCGTGGGGTCGAACAGGCTCGGCTGGGTCACGAGCACGAAGGGCCACGGCGGCACACGGCCGTTCCCGACCGTGCGCTCGGCGGCCGAAATCTCGGGGAGCGCCCCGCCGCAGTGCACGGTGCCCGCCCGTCGGCACGCCTCCGGCC
>JBLNCO010000227.1:0-5804 GCA_050260715.1 Hyphomicrobiales bacterium
ATGTCCTCGCCGCTGGTGATGCGCGGAAGGTAGCGCTTTTTCTGCTCTTCGTTGCCGTGGATGATGAGCGTGGGGCCGATCATCCCGACGCCGAAGCCGCGGGTGCCGGTATCGGGGGCGCCCGCGTAGCCCAGCTCTTCGTTGAACACCATTTGCTCGAAGATGGAGGCGCCGAGGCCGCCGTACTCCTTCGGCCAGGCCGGGGCTATCCAGCCCTTCTTCGCGAGGGCGGTGTTGAAAGCCTTCGCCGCTTCGAAGTCCTCATCGGTACGGCTGCCGAGGCCCGCTTCCCGGCGATCCTCCGGCAGGTGCTCCTTGAGGAACGCGCGCACTTCCTGGCGGAGCTGTTCTTCTCGTTCGCCGAATTTCAGTTCCATCTGTCCCACTTTCCGGCCGGCAGGCCGAATCCAATTCGCACGCGTATTGTCGCTTGCCGCACGGTTGCGCCGCTACCCCGAGTGGCCCTCGCGAACCCGGCGTTTGCCCGGTCCACATACATTGCCCACCTATATCGCTCGGGCTCCGGGCCCCGGGGTGGAAGGTCCCGGGAGCCTCTGGCAGCCTGATGCCATGACGGTTGTGGGCGCGATCATCATCTGCGCGGCGTGGGCGGCCTACTTCGCGTACTGGTTCATCAGCGGCAGGTCGGCGGCGAAAGCCGAGACCGTGCGGCGCTCGGGCGGGAATTTCGCGTGGCTCGCGGGGCTGGTGGTGGTCGTCGTGCTGCTCGCGCTCTTCGGGTACCACCTGCACATCGCCGAACCGGTGCTGCAGCCGCTCGGCGTGGCGGTGACGGTGGCGGGCGCGGCGTTGTCAGCCTGGGCGCGAAGGGAGCTCGGCCGCCACTGGAACCCGAACGTCGCCATCGTCGAAGGCCAGGAGCTCGTGACGAGTGGGCCGTACCGGTACGTGCGGCACCCCATCTACACCGGGTTCATCCTGATGGCGCTGGGGAGCGCCGTGTTCATTCAGGAGCCGGCGGTGCTGGTCATCGCCGTCCTGCTCGCGGCATCTCTTGTCGCGAAGGCCCGCGACGAGGAGTCGCTGCTGGCTTCGCACTACGACGCCTACGCCGCCTATCGAGCGCGGACCGCGGCGCTCGTGCCCTTCGTCTACTGAACGTCGCGGGCCAGACTTTCACGTCGCGTTTAGGTCCGAACGGCCGGCTGTGCGGTACGGTGACTGCATGCGAACTCGCTCACCCGGTTCGCTCGCCGGGCGATATGAACTCGAGCGGCGGCTCGGCGCAGGCGGCATGGCGGAGGTGTGGCTCGCGCGCGATGCGCTGTCCGGCGGCGCGGTGGCCGTGAAGTTCGTGCTCCCGGGCGCGGGCGCGGAAGCCCGTGAGGCCCTGGCGCGCGAAGCGAGCATCGGCCGGCAGCTCCAGCATCCGAACATCGCCGCGCTGCTCGACAGCGGCGAAGACGAGGACGGCCAGCCGTACCTTGTGTTCGAATACGTCACCGGCCCGTCGCTCCGGGAGATGATCGCCTGGCGCGGGCCGCTGCCCGACGCGACCGTGCGGGACATCGGCCTGGGCGTTGCGGCCGCGCTGGAGTACGCGCACGCGCGCGGCGTCGTGCACAACGACCTCAAGCCCGAGAACATCCTGCTGCCGCCGACGGGACCGAAGGTGCTCGATTTCGGCGCCGCGGACAGCCTGTCGCGCACGGTCGGGCCGGAACGGGCGCGCGAGCTCATGGGCACCATCGCGTACCTCGCGCCCGAGGTGCTCCAGGGAGCCGATCCCTCGCCGGCGTCGGACGTGTACGCGCTCGCGCTCACGCTTTACGAAGCGCGCGCCGGCCGGCTGCCGTTCCCGGGCGCGACCCCCGCGGCGATCGCCGGGCAGCGGCTGGCCGGTCCCGCCCCGGCGCTCCGGGAAGCCGTCCCGGGCGCCGATCCCGAACTCGAGGCGGCACTGATCGCCGCACTTCGCAGCGACCCGGCGCAACGCGTAGCCTCGGCGGGGCAGTTCGCAAGGATGCTGGCCGCGCCGACCCTGGCCGTGACCCAGCCGACGGTGCTCGTTCGGCGGCGCGCACGGCCGGAAGCGGTCATGGTATCGCCCGCGGCCGCGGCCGCGCCGCTCCGCCGCCGGCGCTGGTCGGCCGTCGTCGCCACGACGGCCATGGGAGGCGTGCTGCTCGCCGCCGGGGGACTCGCCCTGGCGCTATCGCGGAGCAGCGATCCGCCCACATCGACGCCCGAGCCCACGCCCGACAGCCAGGTGCTCGAGGTGGACACCGAACCGACGGCCACGCCCACCGCAACGCCCGTCCCGCCCACCGCCACCCCCACCCCGGTCCCAGACGAGGACAGCGACGGCGGAAACCCGGGACCCGGCCACGGCAACGGCGACAAGGACAACTCCAGGGACAAGAAGGGCAAAGACGACAAGAAGAACCTGTTCGACCAGGACTGGCCGACGCCTCCGAGCCGCGACGACGTTGAGGACGCGGTATCCTCGTTTTTCGACGCGCTCCGGAAGCAGGTGCGCGATGCATGGGAGAACCGTAATGGCGACGACTGACGACCCGGCCGCGAAGCTGACCCTCCTGGAACGCCGCCGCATCGAAGCAGCGGTGCTCGTCCCGGTCATCCGGGCGCTGCAGGCGGAGTTCGGCGTCGAGGCGGTGAACCGCGTGGTCGGCAACGCCATCCGCGAGATCGCCCGGGCCCAGGGCGCCGCTGAACGGGAGCGGGCGGCCAGCTCGGGCATCGAGGGCGTCGCCGAGCGCACGAGGAGCGGCGTGCTGCGTGAGGGGTCGCTCATCGCCGACATCGTCGAGCAGACGCCCGAGCGCTTCGGGTTCAACGTCACCCGCTGCAAGTTCAAGGAGATGTACGAGGAGATGTGCGCCGGCGACCTCGGCTTCCTGCTCTCGTGCAACCGCGACTACGCGTTCTTCGAAGGTCTGGCACCGGACCTCGCGTTCGAACGGACGCAGACGCGCATGGAAGGCGCGGACTTCTGCGATTTCCGGTACTCCGCGACAAAATCCGCCGCAAATCCCGGCTAAAACGCCCTTTCGCGAGAAATTCGCGAGAACCCTTGCCCGATCCTTCGGCGCGAGGGGTCACGGTTGGAACGCACGATAATCGAGGTCGAGCCCGGGTGTGGTCGTTGGCTGGCACGCGCGGCCGGGGAGACGTGGGACTTCGAAAACCGTGCGAACGCCGAGACATTCGCTCGCCTGTTCGCGTACCTGAACCGGCCGGCCGAAGTGCAGATCCGGAACGAGTCGGGCGCCATCGAGGCGAGCTTCTGCGTGGATCCGCCCACGGCCGAGGGCTGAGCCGCCGGATTGTGCACGGTTCGCTTACGATAGGGCCGTGCCAGCACCAGACGACAAACTCCGCCCGCTCGCTCCGCTCTCCGGTGTCCGCGTGCTCGACTTCACGTGGGCGCTCGCCGGCCCATTCGCCACGATGCAGCTCGCCGACCTCGGCGCCGAAGTAGTGAAGGTCGAATACCCGGAGACCACGGAGAAACAGCGCGGCTTCGGCCCCTACTACGAAGGGATCAGCACCTTCTTCTTCAGCGCGAACCGGGGCAAGCGCGGCATTTGCATCGATTTCAAGACCGATGAGGGTCGCGAGCTCGTGAAAAAGCTCGCGCGCCAGGCCGACGTGCTCACGCACAACTTCCGGCCCGGCGCGATGGAGCGCGCGGGCCTCGGCTACGAGGACCTCCGGCCCGAGAACCCGCAGCTCATCTACGCGGCGCTCAGCGGCTTCGGCCAGAGCGGGCCGTACAGCCCCATGGCGGCGGTCGACGCGGTCGCGCAGGCGATGGGCGGGACGATGAGCCTGAACGGCGAGAAGGGCGGCCCGCCGATGCGCGTCGGGGTCTCCATCGGCGACATGGTCGCCGGGCTGTACCTGGCGTTGGGGGTGCTCGCCGCCCTTCGCGCGCGCGAACTGACCGGCCAGGGCCAGTTTCTCGACGTGGCCCTGATGGAGGCGCAGATCGCCATCTGCGAGAACGCGATCGTCCGGCATTCGGCGTTCAACGAGAACCCGACGCGCCAGGGCAGCCGCCACGCCCTGCTCGCGCCGTTCGGGCCGTTCCCGACGAAGGACGGCTGGATCGTTATCGCCAACGTGAAGGAGTGGGAGCTGTTCTGCGCGCTCATCGACCGCGACGACATGGCGCTCGACGAGCGCTTCGCGACGAACCGAGCGCGGCTCGAGAACGTCGACGCGCTCGAAGAGCACCTGAACGCCGCGCTCCGCAAGAAGACGACGGACGAGTGGTTCGCGATCCTCGAGCCCGCGAACGTGGCGGCCATCGGCAAGGTCAACAGCATCGCCGACCTGTTCGAAGACCCGCACGTGGCGGCGCGGAACATGCTCGTCGATATCCCGCTGCCGTACGGGAAGCCCGGCTCGCTCAAGCTGCCGAACTCGCCGATCCACCTGTCGGGGACGCCGACGGTGGTCGGCAAGACGATGCCCGAACACGGCGGCGACACGGACAGCGTGCTGCAGTCGTGGATCGGCCTCGACCCGGCGGCGGTCGCGGCGCTCCGGGAACGGGGCGTGGTGAAGTGAGGCGGCGGGGCTAGATGCGCCGCCGGGCTGCATCGGAGATGCCGAGCAGCACGCCGATGAGCACGAAGTTCACCACCAGGCTCGACCCGCCATAGCTCACGAACGGCAGCGTGATGCCCGTGGTCGGGATGATGCGCAGGTTCCCGGCGATGATGACCGCCGCCTGTATGGCGATGAGCATCGCAATACAGGCCGAGAGCAGGCTCCCGTAAGCGTCGGGCACTTCGAGCGACACGCGCAGGCCGGCGAACAGCAGCAGCACGTAGAGCATCACCACGCCGAGCGCCCCGGCCAGGCCGAGCTCTTCGCCGATCGCGGAGAAGATGTAGTCGGTCTGGGCGGCGGGGATAACGTCGGGGTCGCCGAGCCCGAGGCCGGCGCCGGTGACGCCGCCCGCCTGGATGGCGTAGATGCCCTGGAGGGTCTGGTAGCCGGTCGATTGCGCCGTCTCGTGCGGGTCGAGCCAGACGTCGATGCGCGTCTGCACGTGGTCGAAGGCGAGGTACCCGAACGCGCCGGTGACGGCGAGCAGGACGATCCCACCAAGCACGAACAGAATCCGCCCGGTCGCGATGTAGAGGCCGGAGACGGCGAGCAGGAGGAGCAGCGCGATGCTCCCGAGGTCCTTCAGCAGCGCGAGCGCACCGATCGCGAACAGCAGCGTGAGCACGAGCGGCACGAGGTAGGGGAGCATCGAATAGCTGCGGCCCCCGAAGCGGAGGCGCGGCATCGCAAGCACGCTCGCTTCGTCGGCGAGGTAGCCGGCGAGGAAGATGACCAGGAAGACCTTGATGAGCTCGGTGGTCTGCACGGACTGGCCGGCGATGTTCACCCAGAGGCGCGCGCCATTGATGCTCTCGCCGAAAACGCCGGTGAAGAACAGGAGCGCGAGGGCGGCGACGGCGGCCGTGTACTTGTAGTTTCGAAGGAAGAGGTAGTGGCGCGAGAAGGCGGCGGCGATGAGCATGAGCGCGACGCCGATGGTGATCCAGTTCACCTGGTCCTGCGCCACTTCGGGCACGAGCCGCGCGACGAACGCGAGCCCAACCGCGGAGAGCAGCATGGCGGTCGTGAACGGCAGCGGCGAGGCTTTCGGCGCGAAGATGCGCAGGCCGGCGTGGCCGGCAAGGGCCACAACGACGAATTGCGTTAGGATCCGCCCGGGGTCCGCGGGCATCGGGACCGCCGCAACCTCGAGCGCCTGCCAGGCGACGGCGAGGAACGCGACGCTCGCTGCCAGCAACACC
>JBLNCO010000228.1:0-2702 GCA_050260715.1 Hyphomicrobiales bacterium
CCAGCATAATACCACAAACCGTCCGGAAGGGACACCCGACCGGGCCAGTCGAAGGCAGACCTGCGCGCCCGCGCAGCCTGCCCCAGGAAGGGGTCGTGCATGCTCCGCCCCGCGCCTTGCCTGCGGCGCCACGCCCGGTCGCCTGCCGCACGCATCCCGCCACTCCGCAACTGGCACCAGGCCCCGGAGTGGCGGGATGCGACCGGGACGAGGGCGCGCCCGAGCCCTCGGGATGTAGTCTGAGCTTGCGATGGGTCCGGCGGGTAGCCGTGGGCGCTACGGGACGTGGGCGATGACTTCGATCTCCACCCCGATGTCCAGGGGGAGACGCGCCGCCTGGATGGTCGTTCGGGCCGGGGGGTTCGCCGTGAAGAACTCGGCGTAGACCTCGTTGAACGCGGCGAAGTCGTCCATGTCTCGGAGGTAGCACGTCGTCTTGAGCACGTTGTCGAGCGACGTTCCGGCCGCCTCCAGGATCGCCTTCACGTTGAGCAACACCTGCCGGGTCTGCTCCCGGATGTCGCCGGCGGTCACCTTTCGGGTTGCGGGGTCCACCGGCCCCTGTCCGGCGACGAAGACCAGGTTGCCGAGCCTCACCGCCTGAGAGTACGGACCGATCGGAGCCGGCGCTCCGTCGGTGCGGACGATCACTTTCTCCATCTTCTCGCCTCCTCCCGCGTATCCTAACATCGGCTCGACCGACCGTCAACGCGGCTTTCGCGTACCGCTCGCCAGACTGTTGACAAGGCGCCGGAGCGCGCTATAATCTGTATAGAACAGGTGTTCTGTTAGGCCCCGGCGCGGGGAGGCGCGGCCTCGCGCCGGCCGACGAACGTATCCGCAGAGCCCTGTGTGCGTGACAGCCGTTCGGGTGGCAGCGACGAGTACGAGTACGAGTACGAGTACGAGTAGTTGAGAGCCGAGGTGTGAGAAGTGAAGCGAGATTTTCTGGTCGAGCGACAGGGCCGCTGGTTCGTGTTGTACGCAGGCTTGCTGGACGAGGCCCACGCGCAGGGGCTGAAGTCGATCCGGACCCAGCTCATCCAGGCCCCCTCGCCGGACAACGGGCAGGTGGCCATCTGCTTCGCCGAGGTGACGACCGACAAGGGCACGTTCACCGGACTGGGGGATGCCTCGCCGGACAACGTCGCGCGGATGATGACGCCCCACCTGATCCGGATGGCCGAGTGCGTTCCACTCAGCGCTCGAATCCTGACTCGGCGGGGCTGGAAGCGCCATGATGAGGTCACCGTTGGCGAAGAGGTGCTTGCCTACGACATAGAAGCTGACCTGTGCCGCTGGACACCACTTCTAGACGTCTCTGTCTACGGCGAGGACTACGAGACGGTAAGGCTCCAGTCGCGGTCGTTCGACGTAACCTGTACGCCGAACCATACTTGGCCGATCCACAGGACGGGGAAGCGAGTCCACGCTTCGCAGCGCGTTCTGCGGAAGACCTGTGACCTGGTCACTTCGGACAAGGTCATCGTGGCCGCCCCAGCCGAGGAAGGTGATAGCCCCCTGACCCCACGTGAGGCCGCGCTCCTCGGCTGGCTGGCCACCGATGGAACAGTCCGGGAGCAGATCGTCAACTATGCGGGTCGCCCCTACGGCCCTTACCGGCGAGCCTTCATCTCTCAGTCCAAGCCACAGTACCTAGACGAGTTGCGCGTCCTGGTCGGGCCGGACGGCAGCGAACAGGTCTCTGAGCCGCGACGGCGCGACTTCGGAACGTATGTGTCCACCTGCCTGCCGCAGCACAAGTTCGAGCTGACTGCCGGATTCACTCGCGAGCTCCTCGCCAAGGCGGGCGTCGACAGTTTCGCTGAGTTGCCGTCTCTCGTCACGCGCCTGAATGGTGAAGCCCGACTCGCCATGCTCGACGCGATGCTGAAGGGCGATGGCGCGCTGCGCCGAGGGCACTCCTGGGTATTCGGACAGAAGGCGAAGCCAGGAGTCAGTGAAGCCTTCACGATCCTTGCGACGTTGTGCGGGTACGCTCTCGGCAGGCCACGGACGAGCAGCGTGGGCGAGGTCCCCGTATGGCAGGTTCGACGGAACCGAGTGGTCAGCGCGAACTACCTGACCGTTACTCAGGGAGAGCCACAGCCAGTCTGGTGCCCGACTACGAAGTATGGGACGTGGGTGATGAACCTGAATGGCTGCATCACCATTACCGGCAACACGCGAGCGAAGGCCCGCGCACTCCGCGACAGCATCAACGTCGGGGTCACCGCGCTCGAGGAGCTCGCCGACTCCGACGAGCCGGCGGAGTCGGCCGAGGCGCAGCCGCGCGCCCACGAGCGGGCCGCCGAGCCCGCCCGGCAGGAGGAAGCGAGCTTCCGCCCGGCTCCGGCCAAGTCCCCGGCGCCCCAGCCCCTCGCGGCCAGCGGCGGGCTCGCGACGCCCAACCAGGTCCGGGCCATCTACAGCATCGCCCGCGACCAGCTGTCGCTCGCCGAGAGCGAGGTCGACGAGAAGTCGGTGAGCCTCTACGGCGTGCCGCCGGCCGAGCTGACCAAGAAGCAGGCCTCGGACCTGATCGACGCGCTCAAGGCCAAGGAGCTGAAGATCGCCGGCTGAAGATCGCCGTCTACAGCGGTTTGCGCAAAGAGTGGTCCGGCAGGCACCTTTAGGTCCGCTGCGCCGTGGATGCTGGTGCGACACAAGCGCCGCGCGGCGCAAACCGCCAGGTACGGCCT
>JBLNCO010000229.1:0-11934 GCA_050260715.1 Hyphomicrobiales bacterium
GTTTGCCCACGTCCTCGCCGCGGCCGGGGAGGTACTGCACCACGCCGCCGGGCACCCCGGCTTCGCGCAGCAACGCCACCAGCTTCGCCGCGACGATCGGCGACTGTTCCGCCGGCTTCAGGATGGCGCTGCACCCCGCCGCGAGCGCCGCCGAGCTCATGCCGGTGATGATCGCCAGCGGGAAGTTCCACGGCGCGATCACCGCCGTCACCCCGCGCGGCTCGTAGACATACGCGTTCTGCTCGCCCGCCACCTGCGCGAGCGCAACGCCGTCCGCCATGCGCCGCGCTTCGCGGCCGTAGTAGCGCAGGTAGTCGACCGCCTCCGCGACGTCGCCATCCGATTCGCGCCACGGCTTGCTGCTTTCGAACACCATCGTTGCGGCGAACTCCCAGCGGCGCTCGGCCAGCAGGTCCGCCGCTCGCGCCAGGATCCGCGCCCGGTCCGCCGCCGGTGTCCGTCGCCATCGTTCGAGGCCCTCGCGGGCGTGTGCGACCGCGGCGTCCGCGTCGGCGACGCTCCCGCGCACCACTCGCCCGAGCACCAGCCCCGGGTCGGCGGGCGCGGTCACGACATCCCACTGGCGGCCGCTAACCGCCTCGCGCCCGAGCAGCATCGGGTAGTCGCGCCCGAAGCGGGCCCGTTCCTGATCGAGCGCGCGTTCCATCGCTTCGCGCACCTCGGGCCGGTAGAACTCCGCGGTGGGGAAATTGGTGAACGCGTCCGGCCGCACGGGCGGTGCTGGCTCCTGCGCGACCTCCGGGACCGCCAGCAACTCGGCCGGGTCGCCCTCTTCGTGGCGATGCATCAGCCACGACTGGTTCGACGTGTTTTCGAGCAGCCTCCGCACGAGGTACGCCATGCCCGGGATGATCTCTCCCGCCGGCACGTAGACGCGCGTGCGGTAGCCCTGGGCCTGCACCGCCTTCCGCAACCCTTCGGCCATGCCGTAGAGCATCTGGAACTCCGCGTCCTCCTGCGGGATCGCCGCACGCTCCACCCGCACCATCGCCTGCGCGATGGTCCGCGGGTTGTGCGTCCCGAAGGCCGGCCGCAAATGTGGATACGCCTCCACCAGCGTCTCAGTGCAGCGCTCGTAATTTGCGTCCGTCGCCTCCTTCTGGAGGAACACCGGCGGGTCGCGCACCTCCTGCTCCGCGACGATGACCTCCTCGTCCCAGTAGGCGCCCTTCACCAGCCGCACCGTCAGCGGTGTGCCGCGTTCGGCCGCGAGCTCGCGCAGCCGCTCGACGTCCTCGGCAGCGTCGCGCAGGTACGCCTGGACGACGATGCCCGTGTCCTCCCAGTCCTGGAACTCATCGCCCAGGAGCACGTCCCGGTAGATGTAGTGGGTGAGCTCCTTGAAGCGGTACTGCTCCATATCGATGTTCACGAACACGCCGCTCGCGCGGGCGGCGCGCAGCAGTGGGAGCAGCCGCGCCTTCACCGCCTCCGTCGTTTGCGCTGGAGCAGCCGGTTCGAAGTGCGACGTGAGCGCCGAAAGCTTCACCGAGACGTTCGGCTGCAGGACGCGGTCGGTCCTGTTGGGCCGGCTTCGCGCCAGGACCGCGATCAGCTCCATATACCGTGCGAGGTAGGCGTCCGCTTCCTGCTCCGATAGCGTCGCTTCGCCGAGGAGGTCGATCGTGTAGGCGGTCCCGTCTTCGTTCAGCGTGCGCAGCTTCGGCAACGCCTCTTCCGGGCTCGAACCGCCGATGAACCGGTCGGCCATGGCGAACACGCCCTGCCGCACGACCTTCGACAGCGCCGGGCGAAAGGCCGCGCTGCCCGCCACGCTCGATCCCAGCCGCACCGGCAGCGGTGTGTCGCCGCGGAAGTACTGGCGCACGTGGTCCGCTACCGCCCCGGCCGTCCGCAGGGTGGGGAGCACGTCGACGAACCGCAGCAGCTTCACGCGGAAGTCCGGGTCGGCCGTCGCCCACGCCATCAGGCGCTCCTGCCACCACGCGGGACTCAGGGTTATCAGCCGCTCCGGCTCTACGTCCTCGAGGAGCGACCGCCCGCGCGCCTGTATCGCGGCTTCGATGTCCTGCTCGCGCGCTGGGGTTTTGCGGCCGGGGACGCGGGTGGCCATATCCCAAGCTTACGCCCGCGCCCGGCTCGCCGGCGGAACACGCACGCCTGCGAGCATTTCGCGGGCATCGCGCCGCGCCCGTTCGCCGCTGATACGTCCGGGTGCTGCGCAAGAAAGCGCGCTTTCTGTCCCCGCCGCTTCGCAACAACTACGATGGAGCCATGCCCCAGCCACTTCGCGTCGCTGTCCTCGGCTCCACCGGTTCGGTTGGCCGCCAGGCGCTGGACGTCATCCGCCAGCTCCCCGAGCGCTTCGCCGTGACCGCCCTCGCGGCCGGGCGGAACACGGACGAGCTCGCGCGGCAGGTCGCCGAGTTCCGGCCGCGCTTCGCCTGCGCCGAAGCCGAATCGCCGGCCCTGCGCGATGCGATGGCCGCGAGCGGCACGCGCACCGCCTCCATGGACGACATGGCCGTCGCCCCCGACGTCGACATCCTGCTGGTGGCGACCGCCGGTGCGGCCGGCCTCACCCCCACGCTCGCAGCGCTGCGCGCCGGCCGTCCGGTCGCCATCGCGAACAAGGAAGTGCTGGTGATGGCCGGCCACCTCGTGCGCCAGGCGATGATCGCCGGCGGCGGCGAGCTCCGGCCCGTCGACAGCGAGCATTCCGCCATCTGGCAGTGCCTCTGGGGCGAAGAGCAGCACGAGATCCGGCGCATCCTGCTGACCGCCAGCGGTGGCGCCTTCCGCGACTTCGACGCCGCGCAGCTCGCCGCGGTTACCCCTGAACAGGCACTTAACCACCCCACATGGAACATGGGGACCAAGATCACGGTTGATTCTGCCAGCTTGATGAACAAGGGCATGGAGACCATCGAGGCCACCTGGCTCTTCGATGTCTCCATGGAGAAGGTCGAAGTCGTCCTGCACCGCGAGTCCATCGTCCACAGCCTCGTCGAGTTCAGCGACGGCAGCGTCAAGGCGCAGCTCGGCGTCCCCGATATGCGGCTCCCCATCCAGTGCGCGCTCGCGTACCCGGAACGCATGCCCGTGCCGCCCGCTCCGCCGCTCGACCTCGCGAGGCTCGGCTCCCTGAACTTCGGCGAACCCGACATGACCCGCTTCCCCTGCCTCCGCCTTGCCATGCAGGCCGGCGAACGTGGGGGCACCTACCCGGCCGTCATGGCCGCCGCCGACGAAGTCGCCGTCGGGCGATTCCTCGCCCGCGAAATCGGCTTCCTCGACATCCCCCGTATCATCGAGGACACCCTCAACCGGCACGACCCCGTTGCCGATCCTGACCTTGACACCGTGCTGGAAGCCGACGCGTGGGCGCGCGGCGCCGCCAGGGAGGTCGCCGTGGGAGCTGCCCGCTGATGGACCTGTTCATCATCTCCCGGAACCTGTTCCTGTTCCTCCTGCTGCTCCTGCCGCTCGTCATCATCCACGAGTTCGGCCACTTCGTTGCGGCGAAGGCACTCGGTATCCGCGTACTCGAATTCGGTATCGGCTTCCCGCCGAAGGCCTGGACCTACATGCGCCGCAACGGCACGGAATACACGCTCAACTGGCTGCCCATCGGCGGCTTCGTGCGGCTGCTCGGCGAAGAAGACCCCTCGGACCCGCAATCCCTTGCTGCGGCGGCCCGCTGGAAGCGCCTGACCGTGATGTTCGCGGGCGTCTTCATGAACATCATCTTCGCGATCGTGCTGCTCAGCATCGGGTTCATGATTCCCCGCGAACGGTCGCTGTCGCAGGCGCAGATCAGCCAGGTCGCACCCGGCTCCCCGGCCGCGGAGGCCGAGATCATCGGCGAACTGCGCGACGGTTCGACCCCCGGTCCCGGCCTCAGGCCCGGCGACATCGTCAAAGAGGTCGAAGGCCGCGACATCGAGAACGTCGACGAGCTCATCTACGCCAACCGCCTCAACCTCGGCGAAACGCAGACCTGGACGATCGAACGCCAGGGCGCGACCCTCACTGCGAAGGTCTACGCTCGCTGGCACCCGCCCGCCGACCAGGGCCCGACCGGCATCCGCATCGGGCCACCGACCACCTGCACGCTCAGCGCCGATGGCTCGACCACGAACTGCCAGCTCCTCTACCCGTTCACGGAGAAGGTCTGGTACTGGCCGTGGGAGGCCGTGCCGAAGAGCGTCAGCACGCTCGGCGAAATCTTCACCCTCACGAAGAACGAGCTTCGCGTGCGCTTCGGCGGTGGTGGCGGAGGCGCCGGCAACAGCGAGGAAGATCAGCCCGCGTTCACCGGCCCCGTTGGCATCGCCGACCAGACCGGCGACCTCGTCGACGAGCAGGGCTGGCGGCCGCTCATCGAATTCGGTGCGCTCCTCAGCCTGAACCTGGGCATTTTCAACGCCCTGCCCATCCCGATGCTCGACGGCGGCCGCGCGCTCTTCGTGTTCATCGAGATCCTGCGTGGCGGGCGGCGCATCGCCCCCGAGAAGGAAGCGCTCGTCCACCTGACGGGCTTCGCGTTGCTCATGGCCGGCGTGCTCGTGGTCACCTGGTTCGACATCACGCGGCTCGTCACCTAGGGCGGCCGCCGTGCTCTTCGATGCCATCTTCCTTGGCCTCTTCCTCGCGGGATGGCTCATCTGCGCCTACATCCCCTGGGTCGCGCTCTCCATCGCCACCCGCGGCAACGCCGGGATCATCTACCTCCCGCTCTGCCTGCTGACCGGCGTCGTGGCCGCGCTCATGGTGCCCATCCTCGGCTTCGATGGCCCCGGCGGGCTCTGGTCCAGCTTCGTGGCGGCGTTCGTTGCCCCGGCACTGCTGCTCGCCGCCCGCCGCTACAGCCTGAACGCCCGGCCAACGCCGGCCCGCGAGCGCGATGACTCGCCCGCCGAACCGGGCCACACCCACGACGCCGCCGGCGAACACCAGACCTGACGCACGCAAAACGAGGGGGGAGCCACCGGCTCCCCCTCGCCGTTTCCGTGGCTGCCGTTCGGTCAGGCGGCAGCCCGGGCACGCTTCGGCCGGACGTTCTGGTTGCCCGCGAAGACGTTCTCCGGGTCGTAGACCGCCTTCACTTCGGCCAGCCGCTCGTACGTCTCGTCGAGGTAGGCTTCCCGCACGCGCGCTTCGCCTTCGTCATCGAGGAAGTTGGAGTAGACGCCGCGGTGCTCGGCGCCAACAACGGCCCACGCGTCGGCGACCCACGCCTGGTTGAAAGCGTCGATCTCGGGCTCCTCCCAGGTGTTCATCACGGCCACCATGAACCGGGACTGCCGGTGCGAGAATGCCGTGGCCCGTGGGTCGACCCGCGCCATCTCGCCGCCCAGCGGCCGGATCTGGAGCATGGCCCCCGGCGCGGGCGAATCCTCGATGACCTGGAGCATCTTCGTCACGGTCTCGCCGCTGAGCTCGTCGTAGAACCCGGACCGCACCGAGGCCCGCGCGCGCTGCGCGATCCCGTCCATCATCGCGTAGAGACCCGCGTAGGGCATGGGCATGAGCATGTCGATGACCGGCGCCGCCAGCGCCCGGAACGGCGCCATCACCCGCTCACCCTCGGCCGGGTCGCCCGCGTAGCACGTGAAGATCGCGACGACGACCGTGCCCACCGCCGATTCGGGCACGAACGGCAGCGGCGGCGCGTGCAGCACGGCCGCGATCGTCGTCAGCTCCTCCGGCGCCTCCTGGGAGAGCCGCGCGTATTCGCGCACAACCTCGGCGCTCGCCGGCAGGGCCAGCATCCCGCCGTAGATGTTCCCGACCTCCACAAGCTCGAACTGGAACCCGGTCACCACGCCGAAGTCCCCGCCGCCGCCGCGCACGGCCCAGAACAGCTCGGGGTTCTCGGTTTCGCTCGCCTGCACGATCTGGCCCTCGGCCGTCACCATTTCGACGGCGGTGAGGTGGTCGATCGTCAGCCCGTGCTTCCGCGCGAGGAACCCGATGCCGCCGCCGAGCGTGATGCCGCCCACGCCCACGCTGCCCGCATCCCCGAAGGGGACCGCCAGGCCGTGTGCCTGTGCCTCGTTCACGAAGGTGCCCGCCTTCACGCCCGGCTGTGCCCACGCCACCCGCTGCTCCGGGTCGATGCGAAGCTCGTCCATCCCCGACATGTCGATGACCAGTCCGCCGTCGTTCAGGCTGTGGCCGGGGATGCTATGGCCGCCGCTCCGGACCGCCAGCGCCAGGTTGTGCCGCCGCGCGAAGTGGATCGCCCGGCTCACGTCGGCGGCGTCCCGTGTGCGGACGATGATCGCCGGGCGCTTATCGATGCGCGCGTTGTGGAGCTCGCGTGCCGCGTCGTACGCCTCGTCGCCCGGGAGGATGATTTCGCCCTTTATCCGCAACCGGAATGCCGTCAGCTCCGTGTCGGTGATCCCGGTGTTCGCCAGTTTCGTCGTGTTCATCAGTTCGGTCTCCGTCTCTCGTGATGTCGCCCGGCCCGCGGGCACGGCATCGCACGGTAAGGGCGGCCCCGAAGCGCCAGATCCGCCGAAAGGCGGAGGCGCACCCGGGCCGGGAGACCTAGCGCGTGGGGCACCTCACAGAGGCCAATCGTGGCCCTCCGGACGCTCCATGGGGTACCTCACACAGCCTCCACGCCCGCCGCAGCCGCTAGACTGTCGGTGTGAAACCGCTCGCGCTCTCCACGATGTTCGCCCAACAGGAACGGTTCGCCGATGGCGCCGTCTTCGCGCGCTACGCCGCCCACTCCGGATATGACGCGATCGAAATTAGCCACTCGACCCGCGAGGACCTGCTGCGCCAGATCATCGACTGCCGCACGCTGCCCATCACGTCGATTCACCAGCCGGCGCCGTGGGTCCAGCACTCCGATGGTCGCGGCAACTCCAAGTGCAACCTCGCCTCGACCGACCGCATTGAGCGGGTCTGCGCGCTGGACTACGCGAAGCAGAGCGTGAACTGGGCAAAACGCGTGGGCGCGACGCGCGTCATCGTCCACCTCGGCTCGGTGACCGAAGAGGCGATGTTCCAGGAGGAGTACGACATGCGCCGCATGTTCGACTCCGGCCGCGCGAACGAACCGCGCTTCGCGGAACTGCGCGAAGCCGCCATCGCCCGCCGCCGCGGCCTCGCCGAACCTTACCTCGCCGCCGCCCGCGAATCGCTGCTCGAGCTCGTGCGCTTCGCCGAACCGTTCGGGATCGCCATCGGCATCGAGAACCGTTACCACTACCACGAAATCCCGCACCCCGAGGAGTACGACATACTCCTCGAGGGCCTCACGAACGAACAGGCCGGCTACTGGCACGACACCGGCCACGCCGAAGTACAGCACCGCCTCGGCTTCATCGACCGCCAGGCCTGGCTGGACCGCCTGAAGGACCGCTGCATCGGCGCCCATCTGCACGACGTGCTCGGCATCGGCGATCATCGCTCCCCCGGCGACGGCGACGTCGATTGGGGCTACATCACCGCCGGGCTCCAGCACCTGCCGGGCTACACCCTCGAAATCAATCAGCACCAGCCCGATGAGCTCGTGCGAAAAGCGCCCGCGTTCCTCGCCTCGGTCGGCCTGCGCTAGCTACTCGCAGGGGAGCGTGAAGCAGATGGTGGTGCCGCCGCCCTTCCCGGCCTCCGCCCAGATGCGGCCGCCCTGCGCGTCGATGAGCCGCCGGCAGACCGCCAGCCCGAGGCCCAGCCCCGATGCGATGCCCTTCGCGCTGCCCGTGCGGTAGAAGGGCGCGAACACCTGCTCCAGGTCCTCCGGCGCGATCCCGGCTCCGCGGTCCTCGACCGATAGCACCGCCACCGCACCTTCGCGGCGGGCGCGAACGGTGATCAGCGTGCCGGCCGGGCTGTACTTCTCTGCGTTGCTGAGCAGGTTCGCGACGACCTGTTCCAGGTACGTGGGCTGCGCGAGCACCGGGCTCAGCTCCGGCTCCACCGCGACCACAATCTCCCGTTCCGGGTGGCGCCGCCGGTGGTTCGCCACCAGCCGTGGAAGCTCGCGCTGGAGCAGCGTCGGTTCGCGGTCGAGCTCGTTGGCCTTCTCCACGTGGGACAGTGCCAGCATGTTCTCCACGAGCCGCTGCAGCCGGTCCGCGTCGTTGCGAATGTCCATGAGCGCCCGCCGCCGGAGCTCGGGCGAAATCTCGTCCGGCCGCAGGAGCACTTCCGCGTTCCCCGCAATCGTCGTCAGCGGCGTCCGCAGCTCGTGTGAGACCAGCCCGAGGAACTCGTCCTTGGCATTGTTCGCGCGGTGCAACTCCTCCGCGCGCATGTGTGCTTCCCGAAAGAGCCGCGCGTTCTCCACCGCGAGGCCGGCCCGCCGCCCCACGTCCACCGCGAGCGCTACCTCCTGCGGCGAATACCCGCCACGCGCCTCCCGCAGGAACGTCATCGCACCCAGCCGCCGCCCGCGTGACACGATCGGCACCGTTAGCGCGACCGAAGCGTGGAGCGCCTCGGCACGCGCGAGGTGGTCCGGGTCGAACGTGACGCTCGCCAGGAATGCCGGGTCCACCTTCACCACCATTGGTTCGCCCGTCTCGATGACCCGCGCCGCGGGGTGCGGCCCGCCCACCTTCGGCGGGAACCGCTGGCGCATCTCGCGCGCGACGTGCTCCTTCCCGGGGTCGCAGTGCGCCACCGCGCCGATGTAGAACTCGCCCTTCTCGTCGAGCAGGTCGATCGCACAGCCATCGCCCAGGTAGGGCACCGTGATGCGGGCCAGGTTCGACAACGTGACGTCGAAATCGAGGCTGCTCGCCAGTACCGCGCCGGCCGATGCGAGGAACGCCTGCACCTCCTCCGCGCGCTTGCTGTCGTCGATGTCGACGCTCGTGCCGGTCCAGCCGACGATGTTCCCGTTCGCATCGCGCGCTGGCACCGTGCGCGAAAGGTGCCAGCGGTATGGGCCTTCGCGCTGCCGCACCCGGTACTCGAAGGTGAACGGCTGTCCCCGGAGCAGCAGCTCCGGCAGCTCGCGGCCCATGCGCTCCAGGTCGTCCCGGTGGATGAGCCGCCCGACCTCGCGGCCGGGGTGGGTATCGCCCGCCATCCCCGAATACTCGACCCAGTACTTATTTACGTAATCAACCGAGAGGTCAGCCTTCAGCGTGAACACGCTCGCCGGCAACGCATCGAGTAGCGCCCGGTAACGTTCCTCGTCGACCGGCCTTTCGTGCTGGCCGTCTTCGCCCCGCCCGGCACGAAACATCTGGGTCATTCGGCCCCCTCGCCCTCGCGGGACACCGCTGTGCCGACCGGGCTCTGGGATGCTACGTAGAGCGGCTCACAGGAGAAAGCCATCTCCCGCACAACGGCGTTGCAGGTGCGTTGCAGTCGTTCCGGTGCTGCTATCCCGCGTGCTACATGTCTTACTCAACCTTGCCGGTGCGAACTCCGCCCGAACCTTTTACCGTGGATTTTCAAACTGATGCGCACCGTGAGCCGTACTGGCGACGCCGGCCTGCCTGGCGCGCTGAACTGGAGGCATTTCGCGCCCATGGATGAACACCCAACGCAGCTCGAAGTAAACGAGGCGAACCGGCTCTTCGAATCGGCGATGTTCGAAATCAAACGCGTCATCGTCGGCCAGGAGCAGATGCTCGAACGCCTCCTTGTCGCGCTGCTCTCCGGCGGCCATCTCCTTATCGAAGGTGTGCCCGGCCTCGCCAAGACCCTCACCGTGAAAACCGTCGCCGACGTCCTCGGCGGCACCTTCGCCCGCATTCAGTTCACACCCGACCTCGTGCCAGCAGACCTCGTCGGTACGCGCATCTACCGCCCGAACTCGGCCACCTTCGATATCGAGCTCGGCCCCGTCTTCTGCAACATCCTCCTCGCCGACGAGATCAACCGCGCCCCGGCGAAAGTGCAATCGGCCCTGCTCGAAGTGATGCAGGAGCACCAGGTCACCATCGGCGGCAAGACCTTCCCCGTCCCCGACCCCTTCCTCGTGATGGCCACCCAGAACCCCATCGAGTCCGAAGGGACGTACCCGCTGCCCGAAGCCCAGGTCGACCGCTTCATGATGAAGGTCCTCGTCGACTACCCCGAGCTGGGCGAAGAGATGACCGTCGTGCAGCGCTCGCTCGCCGCCGCCGCAGAGGTCCAGCGCGTCCTCCCGATCGAGTCTCTCCACCGCTTCCAGCAGCTGACGCGCGAGATCTACGTCGACCGCTCGGTCGCCGAATACGCGGTGCGCCTCGCCGATGCCACCCGCCACCCCGACCAGTACGGCCTGCGCCATCACATGGCGCACATCGCCTTCGGGTCGAGCCCCCGCGGGTCCGTCAACCTCGTGCACGGCGCGAGGGCGCTCGCCCTCCTGCGTGGCCGGCGCTACGCCCTGCCGCTCGATGTCTACGACCTCGCGAAGGACGTGCTGCGCCATCGCATGGTCCTCACCTACCAGGCGCTCGCCGAGAACGTCACGAGCGACACCATCCTCGACGCTATCCTCAACGCGATCCCCGTCCCGCACCTCGAGCTCGCCCGCGAGGCCACCGCATGAGCCGTTCCACCGCCCCGCTCGCGGTCGTGCGCACCCCCGGCCGCCCGGGCCCCGGGCCCATGCCCGATGCCCTCCTGCGCGCGCTCGACTTCTCGATCGCCCGCAACGTCACCGGGCTCCTGCAGGGCGACTACCGCGCATCTGCCATCGGCGCCGGCACCGAGCTCGCCCAGGTCCGCGAATACCAGCCCGGCGACGACGTCCGCCTGATAGACTGGAATGTCACCGCCCGCACGACTGAGCCGCACGTGCGCGTCCACGTCGCCGAACGCGTGCTGACCACCTGGCTGCTGCTCGACACGTCGCCCTCGATGTCCTTCGGCACCGGCGACCGCCGCAAAGCCGATGTCGCCGAGGGGGTCGCGCTGGCAACCGGCCACATTTCCACGCGCCGGGGCAACAACCTCGGCGTCATCACTTTCGGCGACGCCAAGCCGCGAACGATTCCGCCGAAGCAGGGCCGTACCGGCATGCTCGGGCTGCTCTCGGCGCTCCGCCAGGAGCCCGCGCCAGCCACCGGTACTCCGACCTCCCTCGGCGAAGCGCTGACCCGCGTGAATCGCCTCGCCCGCCTGTCGAAGCTGGTCATCATCGTCTCCGACTTCCGCGGGCCGATGGACTGGCGGCTCCCGCTCGTCGAGCTCTGCTCGCGCCATACCGTCATCGCCGCCGAGATCCGCGACCAGCGCGAACAGGAGCTCCCGGACGTCGGCGAGCTCTGGCTCATCGACCCCGAGACCGGCCGCCAGCTCCGCGTCGACACGAGCCGCCGCAGGATCCGCGAGCGCTTCGCCGCCGCTGCCGCCGAGGAGCGCCAGCGCGTAGCCGCCGAGCTCCGCGAGGCCGGCGCGGCGCATGTCGTGCTGCCGACCACCGGCGATTGGCTGCGCACCTTCGCCGGCTTCCTCAACGCGAAAGGAGGCTCCCGGTGAGCTTCGCCTGGCCCGCCGCGCTGGTTGCGCTGCTCCTTGTGCCGCTCGCGATCTGGGCGTACCTCGCCGTGCAGCGCCGCCGCGCACGCTACGCCGTGCGCTTCACCAACCTCGACCTCCTCGCCAACGTCGTCGACGAAGAACCCGGCTGGCGGCGGCACCTCCCGGCCGCGCTCTACATCGCCGCGCTCGCCGCGCTCCTCCTGGCCCTCGCGCGCCCCGAGGTCTCGGTCGCGGTACCGAAGGAGCAGGCCACCGTCATCCTCGTCACCGACGTTTCCGGCTCGATGAACGCGAAGGACGTCGAGCCGACCCGCCTCGCGGCCGCCCAGCAGGCCGCCGGCGTTCTCGTCGACGAACTGCCAGAAGGCTTCCGCGTGGCGCTCGTCACCTTTTCCACCGGCGTGCAGACGCGCGTCTTGCCCACCACCGACCGCGAAGCCGTGCGCAGCGCGCTCGAGCAGCTTCGCGCCAACGGCGGCACGGCCATGGGCGAAGCGCTCA
>JBLNCO010000230.1:0-2785 GCA_050260715.1 Hyphomicrobiales bacterium
CGCCTCGTCGGGTTCGGGGATGGGTTTCGGAATCGTCTGTTCGGTCATGGCTCAGCTCGCATGGGGGCTCAGGATGAGGCAACCGTGGTAGCTGAGGATGCCCCCGTTCCCGGTGCACAGGATGACGTCGTTTTTGGCGACCTGGCGTTCGCCGCCCTGGCCGCGGCCCTGGATGACCGCCTCGGAGAGGGGGGTCATGCCCCACATGTAGTACCCCGAGAGCTCGCCCCCGCCGGTGTTCGTGGGCAGCGAACCGCCCGGGCCAAGCTTGCCGTCTTCGACGAAGGGGCCGCCTTCGCCCTTCTTGCAGAACCCGTAGTCTTCGAGAGTGACGAGCACCGTATAGGTGTAGCAGTCGTACAGCTCGCAGATGTCGATGTCTTCCGGGCCGACGCCGGCCATGCTATAGGCGGTTTGGGCGGCGATGGTGGCGCCCGTTTCGGTCTCCCAGTTCGAACCCGCGCGATTGGGGTCGCCGGGGTGGCCCTGACCCATGCCCCAGATGTACACGGGCGGCTGGGCCATGTCCTTCGCGCGGTCGGCGCCACTGACGATGACCGCCACCGCCCCGTTCGAGACGAGGCAGCAGTCGAGCAGATGCAGCGGTTCGATGATCCAGCGCGAGGCGTGGTAGTCCTCGAGGGTGATGGGTTCGCGCATCTGGGCGAGCGGGTTCATGGTGGCCCATTGGCGCGTGGACACCGCGATGGCGCCGAGCTGGTCCTGCGTGGTGCCGTAGAGCGCCATGTGGCGGCGGGCGGCGAGGGCGTAGCCGGTGTTCGGCCCGAAGTAGCCGGAGGCCGCGTAGAGCCCCGACATGCCGCGCGGGCGGGGAGGCATTCGCGAAGCCCCGCCGTAGGCTGAGCCGGTCGACTTGCCTTCGGTCAGCGGGGTATCGGCGAACACGCACACGACGTGGTTCGCCATGCCCGCGTGGATGGCAAGGCTGGCGTACTGGACCATCTGCGCCGCGGTCGAGCCGGCGGCGTTCATGTGGTTCAGCAGCCGCAGGTTCTCGAGGCCGAGGTAGTTCTGGAGCGACAGGCCGATACCGCCACCGCCGACGGCGCCCGTGATGCCGGCGTTCGTCAGCAGGCCGTCGATCTCGGACTTGTCGAGGCCGGAGTCCTCGATGGCCATGCGGACGGCGTCGGCGGCGAACTCGGTTGCCGACTTGCCGTAGATGCGGCCCATGGGGGTAATGCCCAGGCCGGTAATCGCGGTCGCGCCGCGAAGCGGGTGTGCCATGTACGTGGATCCTCCGCAGGCGATTCTACGGAGCCACCGGCCACCGGCAAAAGGCGGGCCCGAGGCGTTGGGTTCGAACTCACTCGCCGGGGGGTGAGCTTCGATCCAGGTCACCACGATGGTGTTGCCCGGTCCGCGGTAGCCGATGACGTCGACGCCGGTCCCGTCCGGCAAGCGCAGGAATGTGTCGCGAGGGGCATCCGGGGTTCCGGCGAGCAGGGCCTGGTCCAGGTTGTCCGGGCTAACCAACGCGGTCCACTCCTGGCCGGTCGCACTATCGGCCAGGGTGTACGAAGTCCCGTCCGCCGTGAAATGCGCGGCGCTCAGCGTTCCGCGCATGCGGTCGATGTCGAAGTACACGTCAACCGCGGAGAACGTCCCCGAGCCAACCACTCCCCCGGCCCAGCTGCCCCGGACTCAGACGTCATCGCCGACTTGCGGGTGCTTCGTTGGTGGGTAGATGCTCGCATCATTTTCGATGACCAAGGTGACGGATTCGCCGAACGAGGAGAGAAGCTGGGCCGACGACGCATCGATGACCTTCTCGATGGACCCGTGGAGGACGTTCGCTGGCCGCCGACCGGCATCCCGGGGTTCGGAAGGAAGCGAATCCCCGGCGCTGGCGGACGACGTGAACATCGTTCGCCAGCCAAGGGCGGCGGAAGCTCCCGCGGCGATGAACGCGCCCGAAGCGATGAGCAGCCTCCGCCGGCTAACGCGTCCCGGGGACATGACCCGCTCCTCCGTCGATCATGGCGGACGACGACCCGCTGTTCGAAGCCGGCGCGCAGTACCTGCTGTTCCTCGACCTCCGACCCGGCGATCTCTACGTCGTGCTCGGCGGGCCCCAGGGGCGGTTCGTGGTTACGAACGGGCAGGTGTCGTCGCTCAGCGCGGTTTACCCGGATCGGAACATCGGCGACCTCAAGCTCTCGGGCGTCGCGCTCGCCGACATCGCCGCGCGGGTGGGTGGCTAGCGGTCAGAGCCGGTAGGTCGCGAAGTCGCCGGCGATGCGCGTGTTCGCGAGGCCGCCGAGGTCGCGCACGTCGTCATTGATGTGCGTGAGGAGCAGCTGCGCGCCGGGCGCCATCGCTGCGCGGAGGCGCGGAATGTCGTCCCGAAGGTTCATGTGCAGGTCGTAATGGTCCGCGACTGAACTGCATTCGGACACCAGCACCTCGGCGTGGCGGGCGAGGTCGAGCACGCCGTCGCACATGCCGGAATCGCCGGTGTAGGCGAACCGCCGCCCGCCGAGCGTGGCCGCGAAGCCCAGGTTCAGGTTCAGCTTCCGGTCGTGCTTCACCTCGACCGGTTCCAATGCAAGGTCGCCAACGTCGAGCCGCTTGCCGGGCTCGGCGGTGACCCATTCGACCTCGACTTCGAGCGGGAAGATCGACGGGTAGGTGCGCTCCACGACCTGCCGGGCGATGGCTTCGGTTTCGGGCGGCCCGACGACGCGTACCGGCCGCTTCCGCCCCCTGTGCACCCATTCGAGCAGCAGGAACGGCAGCCCGAGGAAGTGGTCGCCGTGGTGGT
>JBLNCO010000231.1:0-2573 GCA_050260715.1 Hyphomicrobiales bacterium
CAGCGAAAACGGTGACCGGGCCACCCAGCGGCAGGGAGAGCCAGGTTGCGGGCCCGAAATCGATGTTGACGTTGCCGTAGGCGCTGCGCGCGTAGCCGGTCGAAGGCAGCGGCAGGCCGAGCGCCGATGCCCCGCGAACCACCAGGCCCGCCGGCGCCCAGCCGCTCATTTCTCCCGCTGGGCGGCGCGAAGGATGGCGCGTTCGATGCGCAGGTAGGCGCCGCAACGGCACATGTTCTCGCCGAGCGCCGCGCGGATGGTGCCCTGGTCCGGATTCGGGACGCGATTCAGGAGCGCGACGGACGACATGATGAACCCGGGGATGCAGTAGCCGCACTGCATGGCCGATTCGTCGACAAATGCCTGCTGCACCGGGTGGAGCGCGCCATCGGTCGCAAGGCCCTCGATGGTCGTGATGCGTCCGCCGGCCACGCTGCCGACTGTGGCCATGCACGCGCGAATCGGCTGGCTATCGACCAGCACGGTACAGGCGCCGCACAGGCCTTCGCCGCAACCGTACTTCGTGCCGGTGAGGCAGAGGTCGAATCGAAGAAAGCTGAGGAGGTTGCGGCGGGCGTCGGGCGCCTCGTGTTGTTCGCCGTTGACCTGCAGGTTCACCACGGGGCGAGATGATACAACCGCCCGCGGGAGGTTGCAGCCCGGCTCCCGCGGTGGACAGGTCGTACACGTGTTGCATACCATCCGCTGGCTACCGGGCGGTAAAGCCCGAACTCACACTCGCCCCGGAGGATGCGATGGCCCAACGATTCGAAGTGGTATTCCTCGGGACGGGCAGCCCGCTCGACCAGAGCGGCGCGCGCTGTGGCGCAGGCCAGGTCGTGGTCGCGGGCGATGTGCACGTGCTGGTCGACTGCGGTTGGGGCGCGGCCCGGCGGCTGCGGCCCAGCGGCGTCGTGCCCACGGACATCGACGTCGCCATCTTCACGCACATGCACACCGACCACATGACGGATGTGCCCGACTTCCTCTTCCAGCGGTGGACCAGCGGCGCGACGAAGCCGTTGCGGGTGTACGGCCCCGAGGGCACGCAGGAGATGATCGACGGCTTCCTGCTCGCGCTGCGGCGGGACATCGCGTACCGGCTTGCGCACCACGGCGACAAGCTCAACCCCGACGGAACCAGGGTCGAGGTCACCGAGGTGCCCGTCGCGAAGAGCCCGGAGCACTTCCTCACGGTCGAGGGCCTGCGGTTCGAAAGCTTCGAAGTGGACCACTTCCCGGTGGTGCCGGCATTCGGCTACCGGGCGACGTTCGACGACCGCCGCGTCGTACTTTCGGGCGACACAAGCTTCTGCGACGGGCTGTTGCGGGCCTCGGAGGGCGCCGACATGCTCGTCTGCGAGGCGCTGAATGTGCCGATGCTCGACCAGGTCATCGCCATGCTCGAATCCGCGGGGCGAACACGCGAAGCGGGCATGCTTCGCGACGTGCCCTCGTACCACATCGCGACGCCGGACATCGCGCGGCTCGCGAAAGACGCGGGAGTCGGCGAGCTGGTGCTGTCGCACATCATCCCGCCGCTGCCGAACGACGCCGAGCGCGAAGCCGCGTTCGCAGCGGGCATGAGCGAGGTGTATCCGGGTCCGCTGCGCGTGGCGCGCGACATGCAGCGCATTCCGGTGACGAAGCGGGCCGGCTAACAGGGGAGGGGAGGAGACCAATGGACACCGCCGATTTCGTCGATTCGCTGCGAAACCGTATCCGCGCCCTGAACATCCTCTGGGAGCGCGCGGTGAGCGACCTGACGCTCGAACAGATGAACCACCATGAGCGCGAGGGCGTCCTTCCGCTGGCGTTCAGCTTCAGCCACTACATCCGCGCGCAGGACCAGTCGATCAGCGTGCCCATCCTGCACGAACAACCCGTGTGGCTGGCCGGCGGCTGGGCGCAGCGCGTGGGCGTCTCGGTCGATGCGCTCGGGCGCGAAGAGACCGTCGAAGAGATGCAGCACCTGCGCTTCGCGGACATCGACGCGTGGCGCGAGTACCAGGCGCAGGTCATCGCGCGGACGAACAAGGCGCTCGACAGCATCAACGCAGAGATGCTGGGCGAAGTGCTCATGCCGAAGCTTCCGCCGAACATGCAGAAGATCTTCTGCGGGCTCGTCATCGGCGATGGTCCGCTACGGAAGCTCGAAGTGCTCGAGTGCTTCGTGTACCAGCACGGGCTGCGCCACATGGGTGAAGTCGAACATGGCCGGGCGCTCGTGGGCCTCGGCGGGATGACGAGCTAGGGGGCCGGTCAGGCGTAGTAGCGCATGATCGGCCGCGTCTCCTTGCGGCGAAGCACTTCCTTGAACCCCGCCTCGGCGAACGCCGACACAAAGCCGTGATAGCCGGAGCTGTCGGGGAGCCGCTTGGCGCTAGGGTCCACCGGGTAGCCTTCGACCACCTTCGCGCCGTTCGCGACCGCGTAATCGACGGCCGCCTTCAGGAGCGCCGACGCGACGCCCTGCCCGCGGAAGCCTCCGCCGATGAAAAAGCACACGACCGCCCAGGCGGGCTGATCGTCCACGGGCCTGGTCACGGGCGAGCGGCCGATGCGCGGGTAGG
>JBLNCO010000232.1:0-15230 GCA_050260715.1 Hyphomicrobiales bacterium
GGGCATCGGCCGGCGGTTCGCCGGCGGCAAGCGTGACGGTTTCGCCGGCGGGCGGCGGGCCATGGCGCTCGCTGAGCCCCATGCCATACCAGGCAATGGCGCCCGCAGCGAGGACCATCCCGAGAGCAACGAGGCTCGAGGGCGACCAGAACGACCGCGCCGAGCGCCTGCCCATCTCCACCTCCTACTCCCGCCACCACCGGCACGGCCTGCAGCCGTGGCCTTCCTCTTCTCATTCGGCAGTCGGTAGTCCGTTCTTGATGTCATGACGAACTGGCAACGCCGACTGATAGGAAACCGCGAGGTGGGCGGCCGCGCATGGCGGCTAGAAGAAGGGGAATTGCGCCTCCTGACCGAGTTCGACACGCCCTGCGGCCTCGTACGTCAGGGGACCGATCATGACGTGAGCCGCGGCGGTGTGGATGTCCCGGAACTGGCGCTCGATGCGCGTCTTCGAGAAGAGTGACGCCGTCCCGAGGCCGGTGTGCAGGACGTCCACGGCGTGGACGCTCGCGGCGAGTGCATGGCTGTTCGCGAGGCGCACCCGGGCGCGCAGCAGCGGGTCGTCGGGGTCGCCCGCGAGCGCCTTCGCCCACAGCTCATCGGAGACCGCGTAGAGGTAGTGGCGGGCCGACTCGAAGCTGACGCGCGCCTCGGCGTAGAAGTACTGCATCTTCGGGTGTTCCCGCAGCGGTCGGAGCCGTACCCGGACTTCACGGCCGCCACCTCGGCAGCGGAATCGAGCGCGCCGCGGGCGACGCCGAGCGCCTGGCTCCCGTGGTTGATGAACCAGAGCGGGCCCAGCCGGTAGTAGACCCAGGGGTGCATCGGCGGCGTGACGAGCATCTGGAAGCCGCGGGCTTCGGGGACGAAGGCGCCCTTCACTTCGAAGTCGTTGCTGGCGGTGCCGCGAAGGCCCGTGGTGTCCCACGTGTCGTAGAGGGTCACCTGGTCGCGCGGGACCATGAGCATGCGTGTGACGGCGTTGCCCTGGGCGTCAAGCTTCGGCGAGTCACCTTCGTAGACGGTGCACTCAGCGCCGAACCAGTCGGCATGGCTGCTGCCGCTGGCGAAGGGCCACCTCCCGGAGACGATGTAGCCGGGCTCGGGGTCGTTCGTTACCACCGCCCGGCCGGTTGGGCGCGCGGTGCCGCAGGCGATCTGGCCGTTGCCCCAGACGTGGCGGGCAATCTCCGGCGGGATGAACCCCGCGAAGCTGGCGTTCTGCCCGGCAATCATCGAGCACCACCCGGCCGAACCATCGGCGGCGGCGAGCTCTTCGACCACGCGCGCGGCCGTGACCGGACTGCAGCCCAGGCCGCCGAGGTCGGCTGGCAGTGTCGTGTGGAACGCGCCTGCCGAGCGCATCGCCTCCACCAGCTCCGGCGGAAGCTTCCGTTCGCGTTCGATGACCGGCGCGAGCTCGATGATCATCGGCGCCAGCTTGCGTGCGGCGTCGATTACCCCGTTGGCCGCTGTTGCCGGCGCTGCCTCGTCGCTCAACGTCATGGAATTGCCCCCTGGGTGCGAAATTGAGGGGACAACGGTACCGCATCGGCACAGGGGGATTGCATGACGTTCCTCGCCGAACAGCCAGGCTCAGACGTCGCGCATCGTCAGGCCGTCCGTAGCGCCGGACGGCAGATAGGCTCCGGCCAGGCGGCGGCGGCGCTGCAGGCCGGCCATGCGCGAGCTCGTGGCGGCCATGAGCCGGTCGAACTCCCGGCCGATGGCGGTGACCACCGGGATGAGCTGCTCGAGCAGCGGGCCCGCGGACGGTTCCTCTGCGGCCTTGCGGCAGGCGAGGTCGCAGGCGCCTTCGGAGGTCAGGTAGCCGTCGACGTCGCCCGCCCGCAGGCGGGCGAGTTGCGCTTCGGCGAGTGCGAGCGCGTCGCCGGCAGCGGGTGCGGCCATCAGGCGACCGCTCGCTGCGAAAAGGCGGCGGATTCGATGCGGAGGTTGCTCGTGGCGGTCTTCCACGCCTCGCCGATGCGGCTGATGTGCTTTTGGGCCTCGTCGAGCTTCTCCATGTCGCCCATCGTCGAATCGACCAGGCAGCGGAGGCAGTAGGCGTAGATGGCGGCGAGGTTGTCGGCGATTTCGCCGCCCTTCTCGCGGTCGAGGGTGGCGAGGAGCTCGCCAATGATGAGGTGGGCGCGGCCAGTCTCATCGAGGAAGCGCTGGCGGTTCCCGTTCTCCGCGTAGATGCGCGCCTTCTTCATCGCCTTCACGGCGCCGTCGTACAGCATGGTGGTGAGGGTCACGGGGTCGGCCGTGCTGGTGCCGATGGTCGTGTAGGCGTCGTAGGCGTTCGATGTCATGAAGCTGCAGTCTCCTTGGAGAAGCGGTGGTGCTGTTCCCACCGTTAGCATCGGCCGGCCACGGCCGATCCTGAACGGTCGCGTGGCGGCGGCTACTGGTCGCTCGGCGGGTTGATTTTCACCATGGCCTGCTGCAGTGCCTGGAGGACGCCCTGCGCACGCGCCTGCGCCTGCTCCATGGCGAGGAACTTTTCGCGAAGCCGGTCCATCTCCGCGTCGATCGACGCCTGGATCTGCTCCTTGCGCGCGTCGAGGTCCTTCACGCGCGCGTCGTACGCCTCCTGGCGCTTCTGGAAGACGCCGTTCGTGCCCGAGAGGCTGTCCATGTACGCCTTCAGGCGCTGCACGACGCTCTCGCTGCTGGGCGAAACGGTGATGGTGTGCGTCCCCGCCTGCAGCACGGCGGCGATATCGATGGTCATGCCGGGGATGAGGGTGGTGTTCGTGCCGCCGGCCGTAACCGCGGCGGTGGTGGTCACCGGTGCGCTGCCATCGAGCGGCGTGAACACGGCGGTAAGGTTCCCGGCGCCGTCGTCCGTGATCTGGTAAGTGCCGGCCTTCGTACCCAGGTACGTGCCGCTGATGCCGGTAATCGACCCGGTGCCGCCCGGCGTCAGGGTCGCGGAGAGCTTGAACTCGCTGAAGAGCGACTGCACGGAAACGGGGTCCTTGGCGAGCGCGTCTTTGAACTTCGCTTCGTCGAACTGCAGTTCGTCGGTGGAGCCGATGGCCGAGCCGGGAGCGCCGAAGCTGATGCCGACTTCGCTGAGGGTGCGGAACTTGCCGGTCAGGTTCGTGCCCACCGACGTGACGATCGAACGCAACGAACTGAGGATGGCCCGGATGCTCGAATCGCCGCTGAGGGGCCCGGACTTCGAGGGATCCTGGTCAGCGGTTGTGTCGGCGCGAATCGTCTTCATCGTCATGTTGAACTCGGCGACGAAGTTCTTGATGGTCGTGATGGCGGCGCTGGTGTCCTGGGAAACCGTCACCGTGACCGGGCTGCCGGGCGTGGTGGCCGCGGTCAGCGTGAGCGACGTGCCGTCGACGGTGATGTTGTTCGTCGCCGAATACCGCGTGGGTCCGCCGTTGATGGAGTAGCTGGCGTTCGAGCCGAGCTGCTGGGCGGCCGTAAGCAGGCCGGTTTTCGCGAGAAAGTCCCCACCCGTGCCGTCGTCGGCGAGCGAAATGGCGAGCGAACCGGTGGCCGTTTGCTGGAGCTTGATGGTGTCGGTGAGCGAGTCGTAGCGGGCGGTGACGCCGGCGTTGCTCGTGTTTATACGGGTGATGATGTCGCCGAGGCTGTCGTTCGCGGCGTTGTAGTTGATGGTGACGCCGTTGATGGTGAACGAGTGGTCGCCGGCGGCGGGCGGCCCGCCCAGCCAGGCGGCATCGGCCATCTTCTCGGTGGTGTCCAGGCGTGCGATGCCGAGCGTGCTCTGGCGGCTGGTGGTGCCCGTCGACGCGAGCAGGTTCGTCGCCGTGAGGAAGTTGCTGGTATCGCCGCCGCTGCCGAGGGTGATGTCGCCCTGGGTCGAATCGAGCTTCAGGATGTTTGCGCGGCCGTTCGCGTCGGTGGTGATGGTCGCCGTGACGCCGATGCCCGCGTTGTTTATCGCCGCGATGACGTCGTCGAGGCTCTGCGTGGCCGGGTCGACCGTAATGGTGGCGGTGCCGCCGGTCGCCGTTTTGATGGTGAAGGTGCCGGCGGAGACCGGGATGGCGAAATCGGAGTCCTGGAGTGGCACGGCGCTATCGAGCGCGGCCGACAGCACGTTGCTGTTCACCATCGTGCCGCTCGCGACCGAGAGCACATCGACCGTGAACGAACCGACGGTCGAGCTGGTGCTCGCGGAAGCGGTGAGGCCGGAGCCGGACACCGTCGCGGTGCGGCCGGAAACCGAGACCGAATCGGCAAGCTGGCCGGCGCGAAGCAACAGCGCCGCGAATTTCGTCTGCAGGTCGGCGAGGGCCGCCTTCTGCTGATTCGCGACCGATTGCTGTTGCGTGAGCCGGTCGAGGACGACCGAGCGGGAGGCGGTGAGCTGCTGGATGACCGCTTCGGTATCGAAGCTGGAGAAGAAGTTGCCGATGCGGACAGGGTCGGCCATGGCTTAGCCCCTTCGCTCGAAGAGCAGGCCGCGCTGATCGGCGCCCGCGCTCAGGCGTGCGAACTGCGCGCCGGTAAGGTGGGCGAGGACCTGGCCTGTCTCGATGTTCCGGATCACCAGCACCTCCAGTTCGCCGCCGGGCCCAAAGTGGCACTCGACTTCGCACAGCTCCGGGTCCTGCCCGGGTGCGACCGCATCGAGCAGGCGGCGGCGGGCCGCATAGCGTGGCTGGCGCCGCTGGCGTCGCTCGGACGGCTGATCCCAGGCGGCGGCATGGACGCCCAATCCAACGGGTTCGACCCGGCCCAGCGTAAACCCAGCCATGGTGACCTACCTCCGGGGTTCTCCCTGATCATCGGCGGGGGCGTGCCTAGCTTGAGCACCGGCCGGCCCGGTGCGGGGCCAGGCGGTTACAGCACGGGGCCACGGCCGTGACGGCCGTGGCCCCGGGTGGCTGCGCGAGTGCGAGGAGCTACTGCAGGAGCTTGAGCACTGCCTGCGGCGACTGGTTCGCCTGGGCGAGGACGGAGACGCCGGCCTGCTGGAGGATCTGGTTGCTGACCATCTCGCTCGAGAGCTCGGCGATGTCCGCGTCGCGGATGCGGCTTTCGGCGGCGCTCAGGTTTTCGACGGCGACGCCGAGGCTGGCGATGGTGTGTTCGAGCCGGTTCTGCGCAGCGCCGAGGTTGGCGCGGCGGGTGTTCAGGATGGTGATGGCGTTGTCGACCTCCGTGAGGACCGAGTTCGCCGAGGCGAGGTCCTGCACGACGGTGTTCGCGGTCCAGGCCGAAAGGTTCAGTCCGGTGGGTTGCGTGGCGCGCACATCCTCGAATGCGACAGCCATCGTGTTGCCGACGTTCGCGCCGACCTGGAACACCGAGGAACCGTTGCCGGTGATCGTGACGCCTGCACCGAAGTCGCCGATGTCGGTGATGATGTTCGCGGCGGTCTTGGCGGTGGCGCCCGTCACGAGGGTGATGGTGACGCCGCTTGCGGCGAAGTTCAGCACCTGCGTGCTGTTCGCGGCCATGTCTTGCAGTGCCACCGTCTCGCTGCCGAGGGTGATGGTGCCCGGGCCACCGGCGTTCGAAAAGGCGAGGGTGCCGACCTGCGCGCGGCTTACGTCGATGGCCGCCACGGTGGCGTCGCCGCCAGCGCCCGAGAGGACCGTACCGACCTTCGTCGCCGACGTCGGATCGAGCTGGCCGGTGAGGGTGCCGTTGAGCAGCTGCTGGCCGTTGAACTGCGTCGCCACGGCGATGCGGTCGATCTCGGCCTGGAGCGCGACGAGCTCGGTACCGATCGAGGTGCGGGCGGCCGCGTCCATCGAGCCGTTCGCGGCCTGGACTGCGAGTTCGCGGGCGCGCTGCAAGATGCTGTGGATCTCGTCCATCGCGCCTTCAGCGGTCTGGATCATCGAGATGCCGTCCTGGGCGTTGCGGAGCGCCTGGGAGCTGCCGCGAATCTGCGAGCGCATCTTCTCGGAAATGCCGAGGCCGGCAGCGTCGTCGGCGGCGCGGTTGATGCGGTACCCGCTGGAAAGCTTCTCCAGCACCTTGCCGGTTTTGAGGCCGGTCATGTTCAGGTTCCGCTGCGCGTTGATGGCGGCCACGTTAGTGGCGATGTACATACCCACTGCTTCGTACCTCCGAACCCCGCCAGACCACTGTGGTGGGTGCGTCACCAGGTTGTGATTCGGTGAACGCCGGGGTTACAGGTTGGGTATCGGAGCGCGAAACACGCTGCGCAGGGGCGCCGCCAAAGAATCAGGGAAGGCCCTCGGGTGCGAAGCTCACAAAGACGCGCGGCCTCCGTGACGGGGGCCGCGCCGCTTATGGCTCCGGTATCGGAGGTGACTACCGGAGTAGGCTGAGGACGGACTGCGAAGCCTGGTTCGCCTGCGCCAGGACGGCGGTGCCGGCCTGCTGGAGGATCTGGTTGCTGACCATCTCGCTCGAGAGGGCAGCGATGTCCGCGTCGCGGATGCGGCTCTCGGAAGCGGTCAGGTTCTCGACGGCGACGCCGAGGCTGGCGATCGTGTGCTCGAGGCGGTTCTGCGCAGCACCAAGGTTCGAGCGGCGGGTGTTCAGGGTGTCGATGGCCGCATCGACTTCGCTGATCACGCTGTTGGCCGCGGTGAGGTCGCCGACAACCGTCGTGGCGTCCGTCCAGGCGCTGAGGCCGAGGCCGCTGACCGCGCGCACGTCCTGGAAGGCGACGCTCATGGTGTTGCCGACGTTCGCGCCGACCTGGAAGACGGCCGCGCCCGACCCGCTCACTGTCACGCCCGTGCCCCAGTCGGAGACGTCCGTGTTGATTTGAGCGGCGGTCTTGGCGGTGGCGCCCGTCACGAGCGTGATCTTCACGCCGGTCTGGGCGAAGTTGAGCACCTGGGTGCTGTTGGCGGCCATGTCGTTCAGGTCGATCGTCTCGCTGCCGAGGGTGATCGTCGTGGCCGTCGAGGTGATGGCGTAGGTGCCCGCCTGGGCGTGGCTGACGTCGATGGCGGCAACGGTGGCATCGCCGCCGGCGCCGGACAGCACCGTGCCGACCTTGACCGCGGACGTCGAATCGAGCGTGCCGGTCAGAGTGCCGTTGAGGAGCTGCTGGCCGTTGAACTGGGTCGCGCCGGCAATCCGGTCGATTTCGGCCTGGAGCTGGAGAAGCTCGGTGCCGATCGAGGTGCGGGCGGTGGCGTCCATCGAGCCGTTCGCCGCCTGGACCGCCAGTTCGCGAGCGCGCTGCAGGATGCTGTGGATCTCGTCCATCGCGCCTTCAGCGGTCTGGATCATCGAGATGCCGTCCTGGGCGTTGCGCAGGGCCTGCGAGTTGCCGCGAATCTGCGAGCGCATCTTCTCGGAAATGCCGAGGCCGGCAGCGTCGTCGGCGGCGCGGTTGATGCGGTAGCCGCTGGAGAGCTTTTCGAGGACCTTCCCCATGCGCAGGCTGGTCGTGTTCAGGTTGCGCTGGGCGTTGATGGCCCCCACATTCGTCACGATAGATGACATTTGGAGTCGTCCCTTCCGATCCTTGCCCTTACGGGCACCCGGCATGCCGCTGTTGGATTTGCAGCCGGGACTTCGTGATGGTTATCGAGAAGGGCCGAGCGTCATCAGGGAGCGAAAGTGTTGCAGGACGGTGAACGGTTGGTGGACGCCTGAGGGGTTGCGTTCGCGAGGGCCTGGGGAGGGCCGGTCAGCGCAGGAAGTCGAGCAGCGTCATGTTGGCCGTGCGGCCGATCGCCCCGAGGGCCGCTTCGAACGCATTCTGTTGGGCCTGGAACTGGACGATCGTGTCGGTGAGGTCGACCTGCTCGATTTCGGCCTGCAACTGCTGCAGGTCGGTGTCCGTCCTTTCGGAGAGGCGCTGGGCTGTCTCGAAGCGGTTCACCCGGGCGCCGATCTTCGACCGGGCGTCGAGCACCCGCTGCAGCCCTGCGTCGATGGCCTGGAGGCTGTCGCCGATGACCGATGGCGGCACGGAGCTGTTCAGGTTGTTCCGCAGCGCGATCAGGTCATCGAAAATCGTGCCGAACGCCTCGGAGCCGGGCACGTTAATCGGCGCGGAGTCCTCTTTCGAGATGCGCCGCACGCGCAGGCCGTCGTCGCCCTGGTACGAAATCGAAGTCGGCGGGTTGCCGTTGACCTGGTACGCGGGCGTGTTCGCCTGGTGCCCACTGAAGATGTAGGCGCCGCCGAAGTTGGTGTTCGCGAGCTGCGCCAGCTGGCCGATGAGCTGATCGACCTCGGCGGAGACCGCGCTCCGCTCGCCCGAGCCGAGCGTGCCGTTCGCCGCCTGGACCGTGAGCTCGCGGATGCGCTGGAGGGTGTCGGTCGCACCGTCGAGCGCCGCCTCCGTGGCGTTCATGAACGAGACGCCGGACGAAAGGTTGCGGCGCATCTGCTCTTCGTAGGCGATCTCTTCGCGGTGGCGTAGGGCGAGGGCCGAACCGGCCGGGTCGTCGCTGGCGCGCTGGATGCGCCGGCCGGTGGAAAGCTGCTGCTGGAGCGCATCGAGCCGCTCGGTGGCAGTCGAGAGGTAGCTCATGCGAGCGGCGAGCCGCGACTGTTCGGAGACGCGCATGACTACCTCCCCGCCAGGCCCGTGCGGTTGATGAGCGTATCGAGCATTTCGTCGATGGTCGTGATGACCCGGGCGGCGGCCTCGTAGGCATGCTGCGCGGCGTTGAGGTTCGTGACTTCCTCGTCGATGTTCACGCCCTGGACCGACTGGCGCAGGGACTCGAGGTGGCTCGTGAGCATCTCGCCCGACTTCGCAAGGCCCTTCACGCGGTTCACGTCGGCGCCGAGCACGGTGACCAGGTTTCCGTAGTACTCGTCGAAGCTCTGCGTGCCACCCCCCATCGGGGTGGCCTTTTGCAGGTCGGCGATCTGGAGCGCGACCGAACCGTCGCCGGGCTTGTCCGGCCCGGAGGCTGCGGCAATCTTGCTCGGGTCGGACGCGAGCGTCGCATTGATGCTGATGTCGGCCGCGCCGGTGCCCGTGAAAAAGCCGAGGCCGGTGGAGTTGTCGAGACCATACCCGGTCGCGTGGTCTGCGTTCACCGACGTGATGAGCTGCTGCGCGAGCGTGTCGAGCTTCGAAATCAGCGCCGGCAGGTCGGCGTCGCGCGCATCGAGCACGCCACGCAGCTTCCCGGTGGTGGTGGTCACGTCTTCGCCATCCATCACGAACTGCAGCTTGCGCATGCCCGGGTTGGCGGCATCGGGCACCGACTGCACTTCGCGGGCGGTATTGCCCGTGACCAGCTCGTGGCTCCCGAAGTAGACGGTCAGCGACTTGTCGGGCTGTTCGGTGTAGGTCACCTGCCCCAGCTCGGCGAGCTGGTCGACGAGCAGGTCGCGGCGGTCGCGAAGGTCGTTCGCCTGGTCGCCCGACAGTTCGACCTGCTTGATCTGGAAGTTGAGCTGGGCGATCTCCGTCGCCTTCGCGTTGATCTCGCCGGCGATGTTGTCGACCTGGAAGTTGAGGTCCTTCCGCTGGGTTTCGAGGTCGTTGTAGGCGCGCTGTAGGCGGGCGGTGAGCGTGGTTGTGGTGTTCACCAGGGTCGTGCGCGCGGCGCTCGATTCGGGGTCGTTGACGACATCGTGCCAGGCGTTCCAGAACGCGCTCATGACGCCGCTCAGCCCCTCGTCGGAGGGGTCGTTGAAGACGATTTCGGCCTTCGAGAGGGCGTCGGCCTGGGCCTCGTACTGGCTCTGCGAGCCAAGCGCCTGGCGTTGCTGGAAGTCGAGGAAGAGATCGCGGACGCGGTTCACATCGCTGGCATCGACGCCGAAGCCGGTGCGGCCAAGGAGGGCATCGCGCGTGAAGTGGTCGGACCCGTCGATACCAAGCGGGCGCAGGTTGACGCGCTGGCGCGAGAACCCGGGAGAGTTGGCGTTGGCGATGTTGTGCGAGGCAACGTCGACGGCGAGCTGATGCGCCCGGAGCGCCTTAACGGCGGTATCGAGGCCAATCGAGAGTGCCATGTTCTCTCCTAGGCGCTGCGCGAGACGATGCCGCGCTCCTGCCGTAGCTGCTGGCGGCCGGCGGACCCGTAGGTGGGCGCCGCCAGCCCGGTAAGAAGGGCGAGCCAGCGCTCGCGCACCCGGACCGCGCCGAGGATGAGACGGGCGTTCTCCTCCTGGGCTTGGCGGAGCCGGGTCGCCTGCGCGAGCAGGCGTTCCCTCGCCGGGCCAAAGCCGTCGACGCCGAGATCTTCGGCAGCCTGCGCGAGTTCATCGAGGGCACCCTGGTGACCAAGGCGTGACGCAAGCTCGGCGCGCCGCTCATCGAGGCGGTCGATCGCGTTCGAAACGGCGAGCATCTGTTCGCTCACGCGATGGATGGCCGCGTAGTCGGAATGGATGATGGCGCTCTGCTCCTCGATGGCGAGCTCCACCAGCTCGCCAAGCGCCGCCTCCTGGCGGAGGAGCACATCGAGCAGCTCTTCCAGCAGCGCAGCGGCGTTCACGGCGCTCACTCTCCGAACGTCCCCGTCGCGAGCAGCCGGGCGGCGATTTCGCGCGAATCGGAGCTGTACGTGCCGTCGGCGATGGCGGCCTTGAGGGCCGCGACGCGGTCGGCCCGGACGTCGGGCGCCTGGTGCACCGCGCGGGCCGCCTCGGCAACGATGCGGCCGCGGCGGGAGAGGTTCACGTTGTCGAGCCCGGACGAAACGCCGTCGGCGGCCTGGGAGCCATCGCGGTCGCGGGAGCCCTCGACGCCGTTGGCGCCCTGGCCACTGAGGGTTCGGCTGGTAGCGAGAGGGTTGAGCCCGTCGATGCGGTTCATGGTTGACCTCCTAGCGGGTCAGGTCGGTGGCGAGGGCGAGCATTTCGTCGCCCACCTGGAAGGACTTCAGCGACGCCTGGTAGGCGCGCTGCGCGATGATCATGTTGGTGAACTCTTCGGCGACATCGACGTTCGAGCCCTCGAGCGCGCCCGGGTTCACGGCGGCGAAACCGGCGGAGCCGGGCGTGCCCTCCGTGATGTCGCCGCTGTTCGCGGACTCGCGGTAGAGCCCGTCGCCGAGCGCGACGAGCCCCTGCGGGTTCGCGAAGCGCACGAGCGTGATCTGGCCGATCTGCTGGGGCGTGCCGGTCTCGTCGTTCGCAGTGATCGCGCCGAACTGGTCGATGGCGGGCGAAGTGAAGCCTTCGGGCAGGGTCACGGGCGGGTCGAGCAGGCGGCCAGCGAACGCGACGATGTTCCCGGCGGCGTCGGTGCTCAGCTGGCCGAGCCGCGTGTACACGACCGAGCCGTCCAGGTCGCGGACGCGGAAGAACGTGTCGTCGGCGATGGCAAAGTGCAGCGGGTCGTCGGTCCGCTGGAAGGCGCCTGTGGCGAAGATGAGGTCGGTCGTGGTTTCGGCCACGCCCAGGCGGCTGCCCTCGGGCGGGATGGCCGGCGTGGGAGCGCCTTCGTGCAACGGCCGCGTGCGCTTGAAGGCGGGGCTGTTCACGTTCGCGAGGTTGTTCCCGACGACATCGAGGACCGACTGGTTGTGGACCATGCCGCTGGCGGCGGCGCCGAGCATCGTGGTCATGGCGCTACGCTCCGAAGTTCCCGAGCTGGCTGGCCGCCTGGTCGAGCGTGCCATCGAGCGTCGAAAGGATGGTCTGGTTCGCGGCGTAGGTGCGCTGGACCGCGAGGAGGGTGGTCATCTCTTCGACCAGGTTGCTGTTAGAGCGCTCGACGAAGCCCTGCCGCACGCCGCCTTCCACCGGCACCCCCGGCGACGTCGCGACAAAGTACGCCTCGCCGGAGCGTTCGAGCTGGTTCGGGGTGAAGTCGGTGAGCGAGAGCTGCGCAATGGGCTGACCGTTGCGGCTGATGAGCCCGTCCGCGTCGATGTCGACCGGTTCGGCAGGGAGCCGGATGTGGCCGCCGTTGGTATCGAGCACGTAGTAGCCCTGGCTGGTCACCAGGTCGCCGTTGGCATCGCGGCCGAAGCGGCCGTCGCGGGTGTAGAAGACGTTCCCGTCGGGGTCCTGGACCGCGAAGAAGCCGGTGTCGGTCGCGAGGTCGAGCTCGTTGCCGGTCTGCTGGAAGGCGCCGGTCTGGAAGTCGGTCTGGAATTCGGCGAGGAAGGTGCCGGTGCCGATCTGGCCGACGACCTGCTGGATGCGCGACGGGAAGGGCGCTGGCACGGGCGTCTGCTGGGAGAGCAGCACGTCGGCGAAGGACTGCTGGGCCGCGACTTCGCGCTTATACCCGGCAGTGTTCGCGTTGGCGATGTTGTTCGCGAGCACGTCCTGGTAGCGCCAGGCAGCCTCCATCGCGGTGAACGCCGAATAGAGTCCCTTGATCATGCTGCACTCCTTTTCCGGGCGCGCCGGATGCCAAAGAGGATCAGTGCGGTGCCGGCCATGACGCCGGCGGTGGTGACGATGCGGCCCCACGGCGTGCCGGGCGCGGGCTCGCCCGTGTCGGGGAGGGTCCCGGGACGCTGGGCGATGTCGGAGCGCGGCAGCGCGCCGGGCTCGTCCTGGATGACCGTGAAGCGGCCAGCGATCGAGCGCTCCGAAGGCACCGCGTCCTTCGGTGTGCTCGCGACTCGGGCAGCGATCACGAAGAGCGAGTAGTCGTAGCGGTCGAGCCCTTCGATTTTCGTTTCGTAGGAACCGACGCCGTCGGGCTGCACCGGGATCTCGCCGATCCAGAGCGCGCTGCCATCGGGTGCGACCATCCAGCCTTCGTACGTGACACCCGGTTCGGGCGGGAGGTTCTTCACTTCGATGCGGGCGTATGCCTCCGCGAAGCTGAACTCGAGCACGCCTTCCGCGTCGTGCGGGCCATAGTTCGAAACGCCATCGAGGTACGTGAGCTTCACCAACTGCGGCACCCCGTTCGCGCGCACAGGCGAAGCCCCGCCAGCGAGCGGGAGCAGGCAGAGCGCCAGCAGCGCGATGACGGCGGCGCGAAGACGGACCATCAGCGCACCACCCCCTGGCGGCGGAGCAGCAGGCGCACCTCTTCCTCGCTGCGGTTCATGCGGCGCGCGAGCGCGGGGATATCCACGCCGAGGTCGTTCATGCGGGCGGCGATAGAGGCGGCATCGCGCCCGAAGGCGGAGCCGGCCTGGCGCGTGGATGTGGCGTACGCCTGGCGGGCCGCCTGCTGCACGGCGGCGCGCGGGTGTACCGGCGCCCGGCGGGGCCGTGCGTCCTTCCGCAGCCGCTGGATCTCCATGTAGAGGTAGCCGAGCGCGCCGAGGCAGACGAGCTGGGAGCCGGCGAGCAGGGCGATGGCGTCGTTCATGCGATGGTCCTCAGGCTGCGCGTTCGCGGGTCAGGCGCGCCCGCAGCCGCGAGAGTGCGCGGCCGTGGAGCTGGCAGACGCGGGATTCGGAGATGTCGAGAATCTGGGCGATTTCCTTCATCGTCATCTCGTCCTTGTAGTAGAGGCTGACGATGAGCCACTCCCGTTCGGGCAACGACTTGACCGCGCCGGAGAGCGCATCGACCATCTGGCGCTTTTCGAGCCGCTGCGTGAAATCCTCTTCGTTCGGGTCGGCGGGGAGTTCCGTGTGGCCGGAACCGTCGTTGTTGTCGTCGCGGTCGAGCAGACCGTCGAGCGAGACGGTGACCCAGCTGGCGTCGACGAGCATGCCGTTGTACTGCTCGCGGGTCATACCCATGCCGGCGGCGAGCTCCTGGTCGGTCGGTTCGCGGCCCAGCTCGGCGGTGAGGTCGATGGTCACCTGTTCGAGGCGCTTCACCTTCTGGCGAACCGAGCGCGGCAGGCGGTCGAGCGAACGCAGGGCATCGATGATCGCGCCGCGGATCCGGCTGATCGCGTAGGTTTCGAACTTGACGCCCTTGCTGCCGTCGAAACGGTCGAGCGCCTCGATGAGGCCGATCGTGCCGTAGCTGAGGATGTCCTCGTAGTCGAGGATCGACGGCAGGCCAATCGCGAGGCGGCCCACGACGTACTTGACGAGCGGGGCGTACTGCTGAATCGCCGCGTCGCGGTCCGCGGGCATCACACGGGCTTCACTGGCGAGGGCCATTGCCGAGCCTCCCATGGGTCTTACTCATCCTGGTCCTCCGGGCCGGTCTGGGTTGGCGGAGCGAGCGCCTTTGGCGGTGGCGGCTGCCAACCAACGGTGAACACCGCTTCGGCTCCGAACGCGAGTGCCGTGAAAATCACGAACACGAACACGGCGCGAAGCAGCGAATAATCGAGCGAGGCGCCGGCGCGCTGCCCGAGCCAGATGCTCATGGCGGCGACGGCGATCGCGAGGTAGACCCCGTAGCGGGCGATGGTGTAGGGGCGGAACGGCGTCAAATCTGGCCCCTCCGCCGCATCTCAAGCTGGCGCCGCATCAGGAAGCGGGCGATCTTGTCCCGGTCGCTCAGGCCGATATCTGCGAAGACGCAATGAACGCGATGGTTGCGATTGCCGGGCGCCGGGGGGTCGTCGGCGACCACGCGGAGGCGGGCACGAAGCTCACCCGATTGCGGAAGGTCGCAGTGGAGGCCCAGCCATTCGCCGACCGGGACCGGCGTCCGCGAGCTAAGGCAAAGCCCGCCCTCGCTCAGGTCGACGATCGTGCAATTGAGCTCGGTGGGCTCCTCGTCTTTTGCGGCCAGGTGGCGGTCGATGACCATGCGGTAGACCGAGATGGGCTTGATCGTGGTAGCGAGGCGGAAGTAGCTCCGGCGGTCGGCGTCTTCGACACCGGCAGGCATTGCGAGGTACTGGAAGTTGTGGTCGGGCGTCCAGCCGGCGGTCTCGGTGGCGAAGCGCCAGCGGCGCTGGCGGAAGAAGTACTCGCAGTGGAGCACCTTGCCCGAGGGGAGGGGGCGCGGCTGGAGACGGTGCATCGGCACGAGAACCGTCATGCGGTCCTCGTCGATATGCTCCACGCGCGTGGCGTACGTCTGCACTTCGTTCCCCACGTAAACCTCAACCCTCAACGACAGTCCCGGCACGAGGCCTTCGGCCCTGAAAGGATTCTTACGCGGTGGCGAGGAGGTGCCCATCGGTCGTGACCCCTGTGGTCTCCGGGAGAATCCCTGATGCCAGGGCGGCCGGGTCGGCCGCCTCGATGCCCGAACTTATGTCCCTTCCAGAGCTTAGGAAGGCGATGCCAAGCCCCGCCTCAAGTGCGAGGGAGAGAACTGGTGACAGGTCGGTGGCCAGGTCGCAGCCGGTGATGACGCAGCCAGCGAACGAAGCCAGCGCATAGCCCCGGACCTTCCGTTCGAGCACCTCGGGCCGCCAGTGCGCCGGCAGCGCGAGGTAGGCGAAATGGCGGTCGGGGGCGATGCCCGCGGGCGTGAAGCGG
>JBLNCO010000233.1:0-11551 GCA_050260715.1 Hyphomicrobiales bacterium
CAACAGCGACGACGACGGCGGCGAGACGAGCATTTCTGGTTCGTCCACAGCGGGTACCCAGCCGGCCGGGGCAGCTGTTCGTGGCGGTGAGCTCATCGTTCGGCGCCCCTCGGCATCCACGTTCGCCGACCCGCACAGGAGCAGCAGCGGTTACGACCCCACGCTTAACCACCTCTACGCGGCCCCGTTGCTGAAGCTCTCCGGTGGCAACCTCGTTCCGAGCCTCGTCTCGGAGTGGGAGCAGGTCGACCCGACGGTCGTGACGCTGAAGCTGCGGAATGACCTGAAGTTCACCGATGGGACCCCGGTCAATGCTGCGGCGGTGAAGTTCGCTTTCGAACGACAGGCAGACCCGAACCTCGGCGCGCCCCGGCGCGCCACGCTGGCCGGTGTGACAGTCGACGTGATCGATGACCTCACCGCGAGGGTGAACTTCTCGAAGCCGAACGCCCCGTTCCTTGAGGCCCTCGCGATAAACGCCCCGGCTGGTATCGGTGCGCTCGTCTCGCCGACGGCGGTCGAGAAGCTCGGGAACGACAAGTTCAATGAGAACCCGGTCTCCGTCGGACCCTTCACGATCGAAAAGCTGGGGCTGGACTCCGAGTCGACCTTCGTACCGAATCCCGATTGGCCCATCACGGCGCCGAACGGCGACAAACTGCCCTACCTCGACCGCGTGCGAGTCCGGGTCATCCCGGAAACGGCCGTTGCTGTGGCCGAGCTGCAATCGGGCGGGATCGATCTTGACTACGTGTTCCTGGGCGAGAACGTTGCCCAGATCGAGGGCCAGTCCGACCTGACAGTGATGGTGGGCAAAGGAGCGATTACCCAGCGCGTCGGCCTGCAGCTCAGTAAGGCCCCCACCAACATCGTGGCCTTCCGCAAAGCGCTGGCGTACGCGTTCGACCGGGATGAGTTTGCAGTTACCTTCACCGACGGCCTGGGCGACCCCGGCCGCGGTCCCCTCACCCAGTTGACCTGGGCGTACGACGCCAGCGCACCGTACTACTCGTACGACGAAAAGAAGGCGCGCGACTTCCTCTCCCAGGCCGGGCTCGAGGGTGGCACGAAGGTGAACATCTGCACCTACACGTCCGGCGTCTACCCCCGCATCGGCGAGATGATCCAGGCACAACTCAAGAAGATCGGTGTCGACGTCACGGTCGACAGCATGGAAGTTCCCGTTTACACCGAGCGCTACCGCAAGAACGGCGAGTACTCGCTGGGGCTTGAAGGCGGTGGTGCGCCCCAGGGAGATCCGTTCCAGACGCTGGCATCGTTGTTCGGGACCGCGAACCAGCCCGGTGGCACGGAGATGCCCGAAGTCGATGCCCTGCTGGAAAAGGCGTTGGCGACCTTTGATCGCGAAGAACGCAAGAAGGTCTACGGCGAGATCGTGAAGCTGGACTACGACAACGTCTACAAGATCTGGCTCATCGAAGCCCCAACGCTGGCGGGGATCAATAAGGCAGTCCAGGGCGTCGAATGGCTCCCGAGTGGCAGCTGCATGGACGTGACGGCCGCGTGGAAGAAGGCGTGAGGCTCGTCCCGCCGAGGCAGGGATCTGCAGGAGGTGAACGTTGACGGCGTATGTGCTGCGGCGCGTCCTGCAGATCCCGGTCGTGGTCCTGCTCGTAACCGTGGCGCTGTTCACGGTGATGCACCTGCTCCCCGGTGACCCGATCTACGCGGCGATCGGCGAGTCCGAAGCTTCGCTCGATCCGGAAGCGATCCAGGCGATGCGCGAGCAGCTCGGCCTGAACGACTCCGTCCCGGTGCAGTACGGGCGGTGGCTTGGCGACCTCGCCAGGGGAGACCTCGGCCGCTCGTTCAAGGATCGTACCTCCGTGGGCGATGAGATCTCGGATCGAATTCCGGTCACGCTGCAACTCGGGTTGCTCTCCATGCTCCTCGCGATTTGCGTGGGCGTGCCGGCGGGAACGATTGCCGCAGTGAAGCGCAATTCGCCGCTCGACTACGCCGTGACGCTGTTCGCCATGTTCGGCATCGCGGTTCCGAACTTCTGGTTTTCGATGCTCCTCATCTGGCTGTTCGTGGTGACCGTCGGCTGGTTGCCAGCATCGGGATTCGTTGGCATCTGGGACGACCCGGTGGACGCGTTCCGGCACATGGTGCTGCCGGTGACTGCCCTGGGGCTCACCCTGTCCGGTTCGATCATGCGCTACACCCGTTCCAGCGTTCTCGACGTGCTGAACCAGGACTACATCCGCACAGCGCGAGCGAAGGGCCTGGCCAGTAGTGCAGTCATCATTCGCCATGTCCTTCGCAATTCGCTCCTGCCCGTCGCGACCATCATTGGCCTTCAACTCGGCCACCTGCTGGCCGGCAGCATCATCATCGAAACAATGTTCGCCATTCCTGGCCTTGGCCGCCTCGCTATCCAGGCAATTAATGGCCGTGACTATCCGATGCTCCAGGGCGTGGTGTTGTTATTCACCGTCGTGGTGTTGTTGGTGAACCTCGTGACAGACCTTAGTTACGCGTTGCTCGATCCGCGTATTCGATACTCATAGGAGACACCCATGACTGAACAGCTGAGTTCGCTGGCTCTCCCGGCGCCAGCCCCTGCTCGGCCGAGATTTGGGTTGATGCTCCAGTGGAAGCGACACCCCATGGCGGTCATCGCGGCTGTCGTCATCGCCGCGTTCGTCCTCATCGCCGTTGCGGCGCCCATCCTCGCACCTCACGACCCCGCTGCTGCCAACGGTCGCCACCGCCGGGAAACGCCGAGCCTCGAGCACCCGTTTGGCACCGACAGCCTGGGGCGGGATGTGCTCAGCCGTGAGATTTATGGGGCCCGCGTCTCGCTCGAAGTCTCTGTGCTGGCCGTCGTGGTCGCGGCGGGTGTTGGCGTACCGCTCGGCATCGCAAGTGGATTTCGCGGTGGTGCGCTCGATGCGGTGCTGATGCGCCTTACCGATGCCATTCTCGCGTTCCCGAGCCTTGTGCTCGCGCTCACGCTGGTGCTGGTCCTGGGACCGAGCGTCGTCAACATCATGCTCGCCCTCGGCATCGGGGCGATGCCCAACTACGCCCGCCTCGTCCGAAGCCAGGTCCTCTCGCTGAAGGAGATGGACTACGTCATGGCGGCGCGGGCGCTCGGCGCGAGCGACCTGCGGATCATGGTTCGGTACCTGTGGCCGAACACACTCCCAACGGTCATCGTTGCCGCCACGCTGACCATGGGAACGGCCATTCTCGCCGAGGCCAGTCTGAGCTTCCTCGGAGTGGGAGTCCGGCCCCCGACGCCTACCTGGGGCGGAATGCTGAACGAGGCGTTCTCGCAGATGTATGCGGCGCCATTCCTTTCGGTGTTTCCCGGTGTTGCGATCTTCCTCCTCACGCTTTCGTTCAATCTCCTGGGCGACGGTATTCGGGACATCATGGACCCTCGCCTGCGCACTGTTGATCGCAACTAGCTGGAGCAACTCGAAGAGGTATTCATGAGATTCAAAGACACGCCTGAGATTGCCGCATGGAGAGCAACCGTGCGGCAGTTCGTACGCGACAACTGGGAAACCGACGACCGTCACGACGAACACGCTACGCACGGCCCCGGGTCGCGCGCGTATGAGGCCGTCGCCACGAAGCTGAAGGCGTGGTTCAAGGCGCTGAGCGACCGCCGCTGGATTGCGCCGGCGTGGCCGAAGGCATACGGCGGCGCGGAAATGAGCGTCCTCGAACAGTTCGTGCTCAACCAGGAGCTGCACGAGGCCGGCGCGCCCACCAGCCGGCCGATGATGAACCTCGTCGGGCCCACGATCCTGCTTCACGGGAGCGAAGAGCAGAAGGCGCAACACCTGCCGCCGTTGCTCCGCGGCGAAGTCCACTGGTGCCAGGGTTTCAGTGAGCCAGGCGCGGGCAGTGACCTCGCCAGCCTCCAGACCAGGGCCGTGCGCGACGGCGACGACTACATCGTCAACGGGCAGAAGATCTGGACCTCGGGTGCGCACAGGGCGGACTGGATGTTCATGATGGCCCGAACCGACCCGGGTGCGCCGAAGCATCGCGGCATCAGCTACCTGCTTGTCGACATGAAATCCCCCGGGATCACCGTGCGGCCGCTCATCAATATGGCCGATGGACACGCGTTCAACGAAGTCTTCTTCGAAAACGTTCGGGTGCCCGTATCGCAACGGGTCGGCGAAGAGAACCGCGGCTGGTATGTCGGCGCGACAACGCTCGACTTCGAGCGCTCGAACATCTCCCGTGCAATCCACGCGAAGAAGGCTGTCGCCAAGCTGGCGCGGTTTGTACGTGACAATCCGGAGACCCGTGCTCACCGGCTTGAGCTGGCTGAACGGGCTATTGAGGCGGGCGTTTGCGAACTGCTTTCGTTCGTTGTCGTTTCCATCCAGGCCGCGGGCGGGGTGCCCAATATGGAGGCCTCGATGTGCAAGATGTATGGCTCGGAACTGGCACAGCGAATCGCGTCTACGGAAATGCGAATTACCGGGCTCCGGGGCCAGGTGCGGTCTGCGGAAGAGCTGGCGGCTTATGGGCTCGATCCCGCAATGGCCTACTTGAGCGTCGTCCCGGCGACGATTGCGGCCGGTTCGAGTGAAATTCAGCGAAATATTATTGCCACGCGCGGACTCGGCCTCCCGCGGGGGTAGACTTCGGCGCGATCCAGGGAGAATTGGAGGAGTCCATGGCGTACGAAAAGATCGAAATTCAGCGCGATGGTGACGTTGGAATCGTCATCCTGAACCGGCCTGAGCGCATGAACGCGCTCGACAACCGGATGAGCGAGGAGTTCAACGAAGCAGTCGCCGAGTTGAACGACGATAGTAGTGTCGGAAGCATCGTGATCACGGGCGCCGGGCGCGCGTTCTGCGCCGGGGCCGATGTCAGCCGTTTCGAGGACGCCATCCGCGAGCGCGACGGCGCGACGATCGAGCGCCCAAAGTGGCGCTTCAACTGGGTGGAATACGTGCGCCAGGCGAAGCCGATCGTTTGCGCCATCAACGGAGCCTGCATCGGCGCCGGCCTCACGCGCACGCTTCCGTGCGACGTCCGTATCGCCTCGGACCGCGCCATCTTTTCCATGCGCTTCGTGCGCGTCGGCATCGTCCCCGAGCTTGGAAGCACCCAGCTCCTGGCCCAGATTGTCGGTCTCCAGGTGGCAGCGGATCTCATCCTCTCGGGCCGCACCATCGGCGCCGCCGAAGCCGCGCGCATCGGCCTGGTGCTGCGGACGGTGCCTCACGATCAGCTGATGCTCGAAGCCATCGCGCTCGCCCGCGAATACGCAGAAATCGGGCCGGAGTGCCTGCTGGAGGCGAAGCGCCTGCTCTACGCAAACTGCGTCGAGCAGGACATCGCGAAGGTGATGGCGCGCGAAGGGGAAGCGCTCGCACGCCGCCGGGGCTCCGCGGAACAGCGGGAGGCAGTGGCTGCCTTCCGCGAGAAGCGCCAGCCGAAGTTCCGCTAGCTGTGGAAAGGATGGAAGCACAGGGCGCCCTCTCCGGGATCCGCATCCTCGACCTCACGCAGGTCATCGCCGGGCCGCTCGGTTGCATGCTGCTGGCCGATCTCGGTGCGGAGGTCATCAAGGTGGAGCCGATCAGCGGCGAGCCCTGGCGGCTGACCGGCCAGTTCTTCCCCGATGAGTCCAAGGCATACCAGGCGCTCAACCGGGGCAAGCGATCCATCGCGCTCGACCTGGCCGACCCCGCCGGGCAGGAGGTCATTCGCCGCCTCGTGCGGACCTGCGACGTCGTCACCATCAACTACCGGCCCGACGTGGCTGCCCGGTTGCGAGTCGACTATCAGACCCTCTCGCGGGAGCGGCCCGACCTCGTGTACGTCGACAGCACGGCGTTCGGGCGAAAGGGCCCGTGGGCCCATCGCCCCGGCTACGACATCGTCGCGCAGGCTGCCTCCGGCCTCCTGATGCACCGCCTGTATCTCGATGAGCACGGGTTCCCCGCGCTCTCCGGGCCTGCCGCGCCGGCGGATTTCGCCACCGGCTACGCCATTGCATGGGCGGTCTGCGCCGGCCTGTTCCACCGCGAGCGTACCGGCCGCGGCCAGCTCATCGAGACTTCGTTGCTGGCCAATGCGCTCATGTTGCAGGGGTCCAGCTTCATGTCGGTGCCCGTTGCCGATGGCGAGCGGCGGGCGGAGTTTCTCGCGGACCTCGAGCGCTCCCGCGCAGCCGGTGAACGCTTCGACGCGTTCGTGAAGCGCCGCCGCGAGGCATCGGAGACCGTCATCGGTTTCGGGATGTACTACCGCGGGTATCACACGAAGGATGGCGCGCTCGTCGTTGGGTGCCTGTCGCCCTCACTCCGCGCCAGGCTGCTTGCCGCGCTCGAAATGGAAGACCCTCTCCCGGAGCCAACGGCCAAATCGGTGGGTGCTGAAGTGATCCGGCAGGTCGAAGAGCTGTTCCGCACGAAAACGACCGCGGAATGGATGGAGCGCTTCGACGCCTTCGGGGTGCCGGCCAGTCCCGTCTGGTTCGTCGAGGAGATGCTGACCAACCCGCAGGTCCTGGCGAACGACTACGTCATCGAGCTCGACCACGAGCTGACCGGCCCGCAGCAGATGGCCGCCCCACCGCTGAAGATGAGCGACACCCCGCCCGTGGTCCGCCGGGCATCGCCGCCCCTAGGCCGCGATACCCGGCCGTTGCTCGCCGAACTGGGTTACGCCGAAGACGAGATCGGCGCGATGTGCGCCACGGGCATCGCGCGGTCCTTCGACCCACCCGACTCGCACCGCCCGGACTGATTTCGCGGTCGCGGCCCGGCGACATCACCAGCCCCGCGGCCCGTCACCCCAGGCGGATGGCGCCGCGCCGGTCCATGGCGGCGAGGTCGGCGGGGGAGGCGCCGGCTTCGGCGAGGATGGCGGCGGTGGCGTTGCCGAGGGGCGGTGAGGCGCCGGTGACCGCCAGGGGCGTATCGGAGAAGCGGACCGGCGGCGAGACCACGGTCACGCCGCCGAGGGTTTCGTGTTCGAGGCGGGTGACGAACCCGTTTGCGAGCACCTGCTCGTCGTCGAGCAGCGTTTCGCGGAGGCGCATGGGCCCGCAGGGGATGCCGGCCGCGGACAGCTTCGCGACCCAGTACGACGTGGGCTTCGTGCGGAGGATGGCTTCGACGGCGGCCTTGAGGCGCGCGGTGTAGGTTCGCGCGTCCTCGGGCTCCCAGCCGGGCTCGCGGGTCCAGCGGTCCTCGAACCCCACGATCTCCATCATCTTCAGGCGCAGCGGCCGGGCCATTGCCGCCACCGACATCACGCCGTCGCCCGTGCGGAGGAAGCCGTAATAGACCTCGAGCGGTGCGTGGGGCTGAAGCTCGTCCCGCTTCGCCAGCACTTCGGCCCAGGTGGCGCCGTTCGCGAAGGCATCCTTCAGGTACGCGGCGAATTCGTGCCGCCATTCGTCGATGACGTCGACGTGGTTCATGTGGTTGTTCTGGAGGACGAGCGCCGCCTGGAGCAGGGCGACATCGAGGCGCCGGCCGCGGCCGGTGCGTTCGCGGGTGTAGAGCGCCGTCGAGATGCCCCACGCGAGCAATATGCCCGCGGTGTAGTCGATGATTGGTTCGGGCAGCGGCAGCGGGCCGTTTTCGCTGACGGTGATGAGCCCCGAGTAGCCGGCGACCACGATATCCATTCCGGGCGCGTCGGCCATGGGCCCGTGGCGGCCGTAGGCGGTGTTCTCGGCGAAGATGAGCCGCGGGTTTTCGGCGGAGAGCTGGTCGTAGTCGAGACCGAGGCGGGCGGCCTGGCCGGGCCGGAAGTTGGCCACGATGATGTCGCAGCCGGCGGCCAGCTTCCGGATATACCCGTTCACCTGGGGATCGCCGAGGTCGACCGCGAGCGACCGCTTCCCCCGGTTCTTGTTCAGGAACTGGCGGCCCTCGCCGGGAATGATGGCGCCGTTGCGGCGCGTTTCGTCGCCATCGAGCGGTTCGACCTTGATGACGTCCGCGCCGCCATCGGCCAGCAGCTGGCCGCAGTAGGGCGCCGCGATGAACCGCCCGAATTCGAGCACGCGGAGGCCTTCAAACGGACCGGGCACGGCGCCCTCCTTTCAGCGTCTTTGGGCGGTGGAAGTTCCGCGGATCGCCTTCGGCCCAGGTGAGCGAGGTGGTGAACTCGCGGAACGTCCGCACGACGTTGGATTGCCAGCCGCGGTCGCGGGAAACCACGTAGAACCCGCGCGACGGCGGGTTCGCGAGCCGGAAGGTCGCGAGGTCGTGGTCGCGCGGGTCGACCGCGTAGCTCGAGACGATAGCGATGCCACCGCCGTCCCGGACCGCGCGCTTCATCCCTTCGAGCGCGCCGATGCTCAGCCGCGACGAAGGTGTGACGCCCGCGGTGGTGAACCAGCCGTTGATGAGCGACTGGATGGGCGCGACCCGCGCGGGCCCGGGGTCGCTGGTTCCGAAGTGCACGAACGGCTCGCGAGCGGCCTCCGCGGGCGTGATGGGGCGCTTCGCCTTCACGAACGGATGGTCGGGCCGCGCGATGCCGACGAGGGTGTCCGAAAGGAACGGGAACTTATCGAGGCCCGGCCGCTGCGTGGGGTCGCTGTGAATCCCGAGGTCGTAGCTGCGATCCAGTACCCCGGCATCGACCTCGTCGTTGGTCCCGGTGACCCGCACGCGCACCTGGATGTTCGGGTAGAGCCGCTGGAACGCGACGATCACCGTCGGCAGGATGAACTCCGAAGCGGTCGTGCCGGCGGCGATGCGCAGCTGGCCGGCGCCCAGCGTCAGGTCGTCGCGAAGGTAGCGGATGAGGTCGTGCTCTTCGTCCTGGAGGCGGCGCGCGTACTGGTAGACAACGCGCCCGTGCTCCGTCAGGACGACGCGCTTGCCGTGCTGTTCGACGAGTTTCGTGCGGAGCTGCGTCTCCAGTTTGCGGACGTACTGGTGGACCGCGGGCTGCGAGAGGGCCAGGGCCGCAGCGGCGCGGGTGTAGCTCTCGTGCTCGGCCACGGAGAGGAACGACTGGAGCGCCCGGGAGTTGATTTCCACGGCGGAATCATCGACGAACGTAATCATTTATTCAAAGGTGATTAGACGAGCGCATGCGCTGCGTGGTGCCATGGAGCCGGTCGCGATGCGCAGATCATTACTCTGGACTTAGGATGATTATCACTATCATCATCTTGCATGATGATTGGAGTGACCGTATGCTCCTCCTCCGAGGAGGGGGAACCATCCGGCATGTCTTTGCCACTGGAAGGCTTCCGCATCATCGATTGCTCCACCGTGCTGGCCGGTCCGCTCGCCGCCACGCACCTCGGCGACTTCGGCGCCGACGTCATCAAGGTGGAAATGCCGCAGGCCACCTACCCGGCCGCCGCGCGCTCCATCCGGCTGCACGAAGAACGCAACAAACGCTCCGTCACCATCGACCTCCGTAAGCCGGCCGGACAGGAGCTGCTCCTTCGGCTCGCGAAGAACGCCGATGTCCTGATCGAAAACTTCCGCCCCGGCACCTTCGAAAAGTGGAACCTCGGGCCCGACCGTCTGCTCGAAACGAACCCCCGGCTCATCATTCACCGCCTGAGCGCGTTCGGGCAGACCGGACCCTGGCGCGAACTGGGCGGCTACGACCGCCAGGCCCAGGCTATCTCCGGCGCGACCTACGTCACCGGCTTCCCCGATTCGGAGCCCGTGCGCAGCGGCTTCGCGACCGCGGACTACATGGCCGGGATCTGGGGCGCATTCAGCATCATGCTCGCGGCCTACTGGCGTGATGCGCGCGGCGGCAAGGGCCAGGTGTCGGACCTCGCGCTGTTCGAGCCCATCCTGCGCGCGTGCGAGGGGTCGGTCACCGAATACAGCCTCTCGGGCCACATCCGCGAGCGGTCGGGCAATTCGAACCCCGGCGTGGTGCCTGCGGCGAACTTCAAGACCGCCGACGGCGTCACGGTCGCCATCAACGCGAACAACGACCGGCAGTGGGCGCGGCTCGCCCGCCTCATCGGCCGCCCGGACCTCGCCGACCACCCCGACTACCAGATGCCGCACCGCCTGAAGCACGCGGACGAGATCTATCCATTGCTTGCCGAGTGGGTTGGTTCGCGCGAACTGCGGGACGTCGAAGAGGCGATGTTGCACGCGGGCGTTCCCTGCGCGCCGGTGCTCAATGTGAAGCAGGTTTTCGAGCACCGGATGATCCGCGAACGCGGGGCCATCGTGAACGTGCCCTGGGAGGGCAAGGAAATCGCGATGGTGAACGTGCTACCACGCCTTTCCGAGTCGCCCGGGGCGATACGGCGGCCCGCTCCCAGGCCCGGCGAGCACACCGAAGAGGTGCTGCGCGAAATCGGCCTGGACGACGCGGAGATTCGACAGCTTGCTTCCGACGGTGTGATTGCGCCGCCGGTTCAGGAAACGAGCGCGTAGCGGACAGTCCGCAGCATTGGGAGGGAACACGACGATGGCAATGGATATGCGCGAACTCTGGAGAATGCCTCGCTCGACGCGGCGCAACTTCCTCCGCGGCGCCTCCGCGCTCGGGGTCGGCGCCGCCGCCGTAGGCCTCGTTGGTTGCGGCGACGACGATGATGACGACGGCGGCGGCAATGGCGGCAACGGTGGCCCGTCGGGACAAACGCCCGGCACGGCCGCCACCTCGACCGAGACCCCGAAGACCGGCGGGACGCTCATCGGCGCGCAGACGGCCGACCTCAACATGTCAACGGGCTACCCGTTCGTGTTGCTGGCCGAGAACCCGTTCATCAACGCGCTGCCGGTGGAGACGCCCATCCGGTACCGCGACAGCCTGGAGCCCGAACTGCTGCTCGCCGAACGGTTCGAATTCAACGATGACCGCTCGAAGGTGGTCATCACGCTGAAGCCGGGCCTCGAGTTCCACAACGGCGCGCCCGTCACCGCGAACGACCTCGCCTTCGGCATCCGGCTCATCCAGGACCCGAAGTCGTTCGGCGTGACCGGCAGCTTCCAGACCACCGCCTTCGCGAAGGCCATCACCGACATCAAGATCGTGAGCGACCGCGAGGCCGAGTTCACGTTCGACAAGCCCCGCGTGAACATGGCCGACTTCTTCACCCAGCTGAACGTCGTCCACGAAGCGTCGTACGACGACATCAAGACGGGCAAAGCGATCGCTGGGACCGGCCCCTACATCTTCGAGAAGTGGACGCCGGGCGAAGTCCTGACGTTCAAGAAGAACCCGAACTGGCACGGTTCGCAACAGTTCGGGGGCCCCTACCTCGACGGCGTTGAGGTGCGCTTCTTTGGCGACCAGGACGCGATGGGCCTTGCCTACCAGGCGGGCGAGCTCGACCTCGTCCTCGGGCCGCTCGCGTCGCTGGCGAAGCAGTTCGAGGACCTCGTGCATGTCACGCCGAAGACGGGCCTGACGTACATGGGCATGAACGTCACCAATCCCGACCTGCGCGATGCCCGCGTCCGCAAGGCCGTCTTCCTCGCGATCGACCGCGAGCGCATCGTGAACGAGCTGAACGAAGGCTTCGGGACCGTGACCGCGCAGCCGTGGCCATCCACGTCGCCCGCCTTCGATAAGGAGCTCGAGG
>JBLNCO010000234.1:0-3311 GCA_050260715.1 Hyphomicrobiales bacterium
GTCCGGGGGGGTGCGGGGCGTGTGGCCCCGGGGGTACCCCCGGCGCCCCCCCCCCGGGGGGGGGGGGCCCCGGGGCCGGCCTTCTCGGCGTTTGCGGATGTTGCGCCCTAGCTGGCCGCCCGCCCGGATTCGTCGTCGTCCTTCTTGCGCCAGGCGGGCAGGTAGAGCGGCCGGACATTGGCGCCGATTTCCTCTTCGCGCCAGCGCGGGAAGGCCGCTTCGAAGGCCTCCACCACCTTCGGGTCGAACTGTGTGCCGGCGCAGCGGAGGATCTCCTCGAGGGCGGCATCGGGGGTCTGGCCCTTGCGATACGGGCGGTCCGAGATGATGGCATCGTAGGTGTCGCAGATGGCGAAGATGCGCGCGCCGAGGGGAATTTCTTCGCCCTTCAGGCGGCGCGGGTAGCCATCGCCGTCCCAGCGCTCGTGGTGGGCGAGGACAATCTTCGCGGTCGGCCGAAGGTAGGGAACCTGGGCGAGGATCTTGTAGCCCATGGCGGGGTGCCGGCGCATGAACTCCCATTCCTCGTCCGTCAGCCGGGCGGGCTTGAGCAGGATGGCATCGGGGACGCCGATCTTGCCGACGTCGTGCATGAGCGCGCCGCGGTAGATGGTCGCGAGCTCCTGTTCGTCCTTGATGCCGAGCATGCGGGCGATATCGAGCGAGTGGGTCGCGACGCGCACGGAGTGACCGCGCGTTTCCTGGTCGCGGACGTCGAGCGCCGCGACGAGCGATTCGAGCGTGCCGGTGTAGGCGCGGCTGAGCTCGTCGGACATGCTGCGAATTTCGATGTATGCACCCTGCAGCTGCTGGTTCGACTTCTCCAGCCGGAGGACATTCTCGCGGGTCTGGTCGACGACCTGCTTCATCGAGTAGCGGCTGAGGAGGAGCGGGATGGCGAAGATGGCGACGCCGGCGATGCCAATGACGTCGTAGCTGATGGCCAGGCCGCCGCCGAGGGCTCCGAACGCGGCGTAGTGCGGCGCGAGCCAGGGGAAGTTGGCCCTGTAGATGGAGGGCCAGGCCTTGCCGCTCGTGAGGGCCATGATCGTGGTCACGGCCACGGAGCTCGTCGCGAAGATCACGAGGCCGACGAACACGCCGACGAGCAGCGTGAGCACCGGGTGCCCGAGGATCTCGTGGTGGCCGAGAGCCAGGATGACGCTCGTGGCGGCCAGGGAGGCGAGCGAGTGCTGCCCGAAGTTGAACGCGAGCTTCGGGACTTCGCGGCTGGCGAAGCAGGACCACCCGGCGACGGTGACGGTCGCGGAGGCGAGCGCTGCCCCGGGCGCACCCCAGACGACCGCGACCAGGACCACCCCGACGACGGCGACAGAGACGCGGCCATCGTGGTGCAACCGGACGGCGAGCACCTCGCTGGCGCCGGTCATGGCGACGGCGAGGATGAGGCCGACGGGGTCGCGGATGGGCTCAGCGAAGAAGGCGGCGGTGAAGGCGAGAGACCCGCAGAGGAACACCGTGACGATGAACCACTCGGCTCGTCCTCGAAACGCTGCGGCACTCATACACGGGGAATATCGGCTGTGTGCGAGGCCCTCTGTAAGGCGGCAGGCAGGCTTCACGACAGGAAGTGGCAGATTCGCGGCAGATTCGCGGTCAACGGTTACAACGGGCTCCGGCGCGACGGCCGGAGCCCACGCGATGGTGTGAACCCGAACATCTCCGGCGGGCGTAGGGAATCCACCGATGGAGCCCGTAAAAGACCCTGCAAGCGGCAATCATGGTGACAACTTGGTAGCCCGGCCAAAATCGCCGGTCGATAGGCCCTGGGGTAGACTGCGGAGCCATGGCACCACTCGACGGAATCCGGGTTCTCGACTTCACGCGCTACCAGCAAGGCCCCTTCGCCACGGTAATGCTGGCCGATCTGGGCGCGGAGGTCATCAAGGTCGAAGACCCCGGAGCGGGCGATTTCGGGCGGCGGATGTGGAAGGAGCCGGACGGCTTTACGGGCTTCTGGGAGGCGCTGAACCGGGGCAAGCGGTCGGTGTGCATCGACCTTCGCAAGGAGGCTGGCCGCGAGCTGGCGCTGCGGCTCGGGGACCAGGCCGACGTGGTGGTGGAGAACTTCCGGCCGGGCACGATGGAGCGCTGGGGGCTCGGCTACGAGGTGTTCCGGGAGCGGAATCCGCGCGTCATTTACGCGCAGGCGACCGGCTGGGGGACGAAGGGCCCGCTGGCGCACCTGCCTTCGTTCGACCAGATCGCGCAGGCGTACAGCGGGTACGCGACGCACGCGGGGGGTGGGCCGGGGATGCGGCCGGAGATCCCCTACCCGGGCGTCGCCGACCAGACGGGCGCGATGAACCTGGCCTTCGGGATCGTGACGGCGCTCTTCGCGCGCGAACGGACCGGCGTGGGACAGAAGGTGGAGGTGTCGCTGCTCGGCACGCAGCTCGCGCTGCAGGCGCCGGAAATCGTGCACGCGCTGCACTTCGGGAAGGAGCGCCCACGGGAGTTCCGGGCTTCGCCGACGGTCGGGCACTACGAGTGCAGCGACGGGCGGTGGGTGATGGTGGTGGGGATCGACCAGAAGTTCTGGCCGCGGCTGGCGAACGCGCTCGAAGTCCCGGAACTGATCGACGACGAGCGATTCCGGCGGGGATTCCCGCGCTGGCAGAACCGCGAGGAGCTCCAGCGGCTGCTGGAGGGGCAGTTCAGGACGCGGGATTCCGGGTACTGGCTGTCGCGGCTCCAGGAGCACGATGTGCCGGCATCGATCGTGCGGGAGTACGCGGAGCTTGCGGACGACGAGCAGGCGCGGGCGAACGGCTACCTGGTGGAGCAGGACCACCCGAAGTTCGGCCGGGAGCTGGTGGTCGGGCCGCATGTGCAGCTCAGCGAGACGCCGGAGCGCGTGGCGGGCCCGGCGCCGCGGCTCGGGGAGCACACGCGGGAGGTACTGGCGGAGTTGGGTCTCGGCGGGGAAGAGATGGATCGGCTCGAGGCCGAGGGGGTAATCGGTTAGGAGTACCGAGTGCCGAGTGCCGAGGGAGAGTGCCCGGTGCCCAGTGCCCGGGGCGCCGTTCCAGGTGGCTGGTGCGCGTGTGCCGAATGGCGAAGAGTGGGGCCGGGACCGTGTGCCCAGTTCCCCCGAGTGCTAGAGCGTGGGTTCGTAGTGGCCGTTGGCGGGGCCGATGGCGCCCGCGAAGGCGAAGCCGAGGGTGGCGAGGCAGGCGCGGAGGGCGGCTTGTTCGCCGGGGTCGGCGGTGCCGTTGAGCACACGGGTGGCGGAGGCGTCGAGGGCGTCGAGGGCGCGCGGGACGTCGAGGTCGTCGTCCATTGCCTCT
>JBLNCO010000235.1:0-8697 GCA_050260715.1 Hyphomicrobiales bacterium
CCGGCAAATACGCAACCGAACACGACGACGAGAGCGTGCGCGAGGCGATCGGGAAGTACGGGCTCGAACACCCGGTGGTGAACGACCCGGATTTCGCCGTGTGGAACCTGTATGGCGCGAACGCCTGGCCAACGCTCGTCCTAATCGACCCGGCCGGGAACCTGGTCGGGGGCCACGCGGGTGAGGGCGTGTATCCGCTGTTCCAGCCGATCGTCACCTCGCTGGTGCAGGAGTTCGACGCGAAAGGGCAGATTTCGCGGACCCCGTTGCCGGTGAACCTCGAGGCGACCTCGACCTCGGCGGTGCTCGCGTACCCCGCGAAGGTCCTCGCCGACGAAGCGGGCAACCGGCTGTTCATCGCCGATTCCGGGCACAACCGCATCCTGGTGGCTGACCTCGATGGGCGGCTGCAGCAGGCAATCGGCACGGGCGAGGCCGGATTCGCCGATGGCGCCGCCGGCGAAGCCACCTTCCGGGAGCCACAGGGGCTCGCGCTCTCGGACGACGGCAAGACGCTGTTCGTCGCGGACACCCGGAACCACGCCGTGCGGGCGGTCGACCTGCCGGCGGGCACGGTGCGAACGATCGCAGGCACGGGCAAGCAGCTCGACCGGCTCCCTGCGGACAACTCGCCCGCCCGCGAGGTGGCGATGGCGTCGCCGTGGGACGTGCTCGCGCGCGGGAACGAGCTGTACATCAGCATGGCGGGCGTGCACCAGATCTGGCGGATGGAGCTGGGCACGGGGATCATCTCGGTGTACGCCGGGACCAGCCGCGAAGGCATCCAGGACGGCCCGCGCAGGATGCTCGCGACCCTCGCGCAGCCAAGCGGGCTGGCGACCGACGGCGTGTACCTCTACTGGGTGGACCCGGAATCGAGCTCCGTACGCCGCGTGCCTCTCGATGGCCCCGAAGACGCGCAGGTCGAAACGCTGGTGGGCACCGGCCTGTTCGATTACGGCGACGTGGACGCGACCGGCAAGCAGGCGAAGCTCCAGCACGCGCAGGGCCTCGCCTACGGCAACGGCATGCTGTTCGTTGGCGATACCTACAACCACAAGGTCCGGGCGATCGATTCGGGCACGCTCGCGGTCACTACGCTGGCGGGCACGGGCGACCGCGGCTGGGACGATGGCGCACCTTCGATGGCGCGCTTCGACGAACCCGGCGGCCTGAGCGTCGCTGGCAACCGGCTCTACGTCGCCGACACCAACAACCACCTCATCCGGGTGATCAGCCTCAGCGATGGCACCGTGAGTACGCTCTTGCTCTCGAACCTCGGCGTTGCCACCGCGACCGCCCCGGGCCGCATGCTGCGCATCGAAGCACCGCAACAGCAGGTAGCGCCCGGCGCGGCGCAGCTGAGCATCACCGTCGCGGCGCCGGCCGGCTACCACCTGAACAGCGCCGCACCCTCGCGGCTCACCCTTACCACTTCGAACGGCCAGGTGGTGGAACTGGGCGAGCAGGAGCTGTCGTGGAGCTCGGACGACGCGGAGGTCCACCTGCCGGTGCCGGTCCAGCTGGGCGAAGGCGAGGCCACGATCAGCGGCCAGGCATCGGCCTATTACTGCCGGAGCGGCGAGGAAGCGCTGTGCTTCGTGCAGCAGGTCGAGGTGTCGTTGCCGGTGGTCGTGGCGTCCGGGGCGACGGGCCAGCCGGAGCTTCGCATCGACCTGCCCCAGGTGCCGTAGCGGCGCTTCCTTGACACCCTCGCGGGCGGGTGGCCAATATCCGTCGCACACCATCACCGGGGAGGCTCGAATGGCCGTCCGTGGCTATGTCCTCATCGAAACCGACGTCGGGAAGGCGAAGGCCGTCGGCGCAGCCATCCAGGAGTTCACCTTTCCCGGCGCACGGGTATCCGCAGTCGACACCGTAACCGGGCCGTACGACGTGGTGGTGCAACTCGAGGCCGACGACCTCGACACCCTGGGCAACGCCATCACCGAGGCCGTGCAGAAGGTGTCGGGCGTGCAGCGAACCACAACCTGCCTCGCGGTACGGCTCGCGTAGTTTCGCAAGTCCCCGGCGGCCCGATGTACGCTAACTCCCGGATCGCAGGATCGCGGGGGTGGTTGTGACGACACCGGCATCGGAGATGATCAGCGTCGAGGAGGCGCGCGAACGCATCCTCGCGTTCTTCTCGCGCCTGGAGCCGGAACGCAAACCGGTGCTCGAAGCGCTCGGGCAGGTGCTGGCCGAAGAGATCGTCGCGCCCTTCGATATCCCACCCCTCGACAACACATCGATGGATGGCTACGCCGTGCGCGCGGCGGACACGGCCGGCGCGAGCCAAGCGTCGCCGCGCGAGCTGCATGTGGTGGCGAACCTCGCGGCGGGCTACGTGCTCGACACGGCCGTCGGGCCCGGTGAGGCCGTGCGCATCATGACCGGCGCACCGATGCCGCCCGGTTCCGACGCGGTCGTCCCCTTCGAAGAGACGGACGAAACGCTCCGCGAACCGGGGCAGGCGCCGGCGGCGGGCGATTCGGTTCGCGTGTTCAAGGCAGCCGGGGTCGCGGCGAACATTCGCCGCCGGGGGGAAGACGTTCGCGCCGGCCAGGCGGTACTGCCGGCGGGCCGCGTGATCCGGCCATCGGAAGTGGGCGTGCTCGCCAGCCTCGGCCTGAGCGAGGTGCTGGTGTACCGCCGCCCGGTGGTTGCGATCCTCTCGACCGGCGACGAGATCACCGAGCCCGGCCAACCCCTGCAGCCGGGGCGCATCTACGATGCCAACGCCTACAGCGTGGCTGCGATGGTCACGAAGTACGGTGGTATCCCGAAGCTGCTGGGGATCGCGCGGGATACGGTCGAGGACCTCACGCGCAAGATCCGCGAAGGCTTCGACGCGGACATGATCGTCACCAGCGCGGGCGTCTCTCGCGGCGACTTCGATGTGGTGAAGGACGTGCTCGCGCGGCAGGGGTCGATCGACTTCTGGACGGTGCGGATGAAGCCGGGCAAGCCGCTGGCGTTCGGTGCGTTCAACGCGCCGGGCGGGCGGAAAGTGCCGCACCTCGGGCTGCCAGGGAATCCCGTGAGCTCGATGGTCTCATTCGAGCTCTTCGGGCGGCCGGCCATCTTCAAGATGCTCGGGCGCACGGACTGGGAACGGCCGATGATCCGCGCGATTACGCGCGACGAGGTGCGGAACGTGGATGGCCGGCGGTTCTACGCGCGCTGCATCGTGACTCAGGGCGAGGATGGGCGCTGGTACGCGGACCTCACGGGCCCGCAGGGCAGCGGGATCCTCACGAGCATGAGCGCCGCGAACGCCCTCACGGTCATCCCGGAAGATGTCCCGGCCGCGAAGCCGGGCGACGAAATCGACGTGATGATGCTCGACTGGGAGCACGCGCCGTAAGGGAAGCAGCTCACGAGTTGGGCAGACGCTCCACGGTGTCCGGGACCGGCTGCGTGAGCCGCGAGCCGTACTGGCTTTCCATGTAGGCGGCGAACTCCGGGGTGGCGGCGCCCTCCCAGGTGGCGGGGTGGTCGGCGTACCAGCGGATGGTCCGCGCCAGCCCTTCGTCGAAGGGGACCTGGGGCGCCCAGCCACGCGCACGGAGACGCGAGACGTCGAGGGCGTAGCGGCGGTCGTGGCCGGGCCGATCGGTGACCGGCCGGATGAGGTGGTGCGGAGCTCCGACCAGCGCGCAGATCTTGCGGGCGACTTCGATGTTCGCGACCCGTTCGCCGCTGCCGACGTGGATCGCGCGTACGCCCGGCTCGGACGCGGGCTCGGCGACAACCAGCCGGACCGCGGCGACGAGGTCCTCGACGAACAGCCATTCGCGCTCCTGCAGGCCATCGCCGTAGAGGGGAAGCTCCTGGCCCGCGAGCGCGCGCGTGGTGAAGAGCGGGATGAACTTTTCAATGTGCTGCGCGGGGCCGTACACGTTGCAGCAGCGGATCACCGTGAGCGGAAGGCCGTATGTCGAGGCGTACGCACGCAACTGGAGCTCCGCCGCAGCCTTGCTCGCCGAGTAGGGCGACGAGGGCGCGAAGGGCGCATCCTCGTCCGCTTCGACGCCCGGCGGGAGCGATCCGAACACCTCGTCGGTAGACATGTGCACGAGCCGCGCCTCCGGGTGGCGGCGGACGGCTTCGAGCAGGCAGACGACGCCTTCGATGTCGGTGCGAACGAAGGCGGCGGGGTCGAGGAGCGAGCGGTCGACGTGCGTTTCGGCGGCGAAATTGAGCACAAGGTCCGCATCACGCACCAGCAGCGGCACGAGCTCGGGGTCGCAGATGTCGCCGTGAACGAAGCGGTAGGCCGGGCTGGCGGCGACATCGGCCACATTCGCCTGGTTGGAGGCGTAGGTGAGCTTGTCGAGGTTGGTCACCTCGTGGCCGTCGGCGAGGAGCGCCCGGACCACGTGGCTGCCGATAAACCCGCAGCCGCCCGTGACGAGCACCCTCATGGCCGTGCCTCCAGCCGGGAATGGTCGCCGAGGGTCAGGCGTGTCCCCGCGGGCGCTCCGCAGACGACGGTGAAGCGGCCGATCATCGAGTCCGCGATGCCGGGGCAATCGGCGAGTTCGGCCTGCTCCATCACGATGGAGTTCCGGAGCGCGACGTTGCGGAGCTTGCAGCGGGGCCCGATCGCCACGTGAGGGCCGATTCGGCAGTTCGAAACCACGGCGCCCGCGGCGATCGCGACCGGGCCTTCGAGCACGCACGAATCGACGACCGCGCCCGCTTCGACGAACAGCGGTCCGCTGGCTTCGCAGCCGGGAAGCGGCGGCGCCACGGGCGGCGCCAGGGATTCGAGGATGACCCGGTTGGCGTCGAGGATGTCCTCCATCTTGCCGGTGTCGATCCAGTACTCGCCGGTAATGGCCGTGTCGACGCGCAGGCCGCGTTCGAGCAGGCCGTTGATTGCATCGGCGATTTCGAGCTCGCCGCGGGCGCTCGGGACCTGGCGTTCGATGACTTCGAACACGGGCGCGCGGAACGCGTACACGCCGATGACGGCGAGGTTCGACGGCGGGTCGGCGGGCTTTTCGACCATCCGCAGCAGGCGGCCGCCCGCGATTTCGGCTACGCCGAAGGCGCGGGGGTCGGCGACCTCCTTGAGGATGATCCCCGCCGCCGCATCGGAGGCTTCGAACGCATGGGCGAAGCCGGCGATGCCGCCCATCAGCACGTTGTCGCCCAGGTAGAGGACGAACGGTTCGTCGCCCAGGTGAGGCCGAGCGGCGAGCACGGCATGGGCGATGCCGAGCGGCGCCTCCTGGCGAATGTAGGTGAAGCGCGCGCCGAAGCGAGAGCCGTCCCCCATCGCCTCGCGGATCTGGGGTTCGGTTTCGCCGACGATGATGGCGATATCGGTGATCCCCGCTTCGACCAGCTGGCGGACCGGGAAGTGAAGGACCGGGACGTTCGCAATGGGGACGAGCTGCTTCGCGCCGGAATACGTGAACGGACGCAGCCGGCTGCCCTTGCCGCCCGCGAGGACGAGGCCCTTCATAGGCGAGGATTATAGGGCCGCTACCTCGTTGAGGCGCTCGCCCGTACCATCGCGGCCATGCCGCAAGCGCTACGAGTGTTCCTCAACGGGAGCGCGGTCCCCCGGCGACCGGCGGGGGCGGGCGTCTACACGCTCGAACTGGCGCGAGCGCTCGCCGCGCGTGAGGACATCGACCTCGTGGTCGCGCTGCCGGGCATGACGCTGCGCGAGGCGAGGACGGTTACTTCGCCGAAACGCGGGCCGCTGTTCCGGTCGCTCTGGGAACAGGTGCGGATGCCGCGGCTGCTCGCCGAGAGCGAACTCGACCTGTACCACGGAGCGCACTTCTCCGTGCCCCTGCGAACGCGCCTTCCGCGCGTGACGACCGTGCACGACCTGACGTTCTATCGGCTGCCGCATCGCTACCGGACGCACCGGCGGTGGTACTACCGCAGCCTCGCGCAGCTCGCCCGCCGGGCCGACCGGGTGATCGTGCCCTCGCGGGCGGTGGCGGGGGACGTGGTGCGGCACCTGGGCTATCCGCCGGAGCGGATCCGCGTGGTCCCCGAAGCGCCCCGCAGCGGGTTCGAACGCGCGGCGCCACCGGAAGTGGCGACCCTCTGCAAGGGACTGGGGGTTGAACCCGGCTACCTGTTGTGCGTGGGAACGGCGGAGCCCGGCAAACGGGCGGTGGATGCGATTCGCGCGCTGCAGGTGCTGCGCGAAAAGGGCGAGCGCTTCCAGCTCGTGATCGCCGGGAACGATGGGCCGCTCTCGGAGCCGCTGGAACGCGAGGCGCGGCGCCTCGGCGTCGGAGACGACGTGCGGTTCGCGGGCTACATCGCCGACGAGGAGCTCTCGGCGCTCTACTCGGGCGCCCTCGCGCTCGTGTTCCCGTCGCTGTACGAGGGGTTCGGGCTGCCGCCGCTGGAGGCAATGGCCTGCGGCACGCCCGTCATCAGCGCCCGGGCGCCGGCGATGGACGATGTGCTCCGTGATGCGGCGCTGTTCGTGCCCCTGCGCGATCCGGCGGCGATTGCCTGTGCGGTGCTCGCCCTGCGGGACGACGCGGCGAGCGCGGCCGAATACCGTGAACGCGGCTACGAGCTGGTCCGCGAGTTGACGTGGGAGCACGCCGCCGAGCTCACCGCCGAGGTCTACCGCGAGGTCGCGGGGTGATCACGCCGGGCATCGTAATCGTGAGTTATCGGTGCCGGGACGACACGCTCCGGTGCCTGGCCTCGATCGAGCGGTACCTCCCGCACGTGCTGCCCGAGACGGTGGTGGTCGACAACGCCTCCGGCGATGGGACGCTCGAGGCTGTGGCGGAACGGTGGCCGCAGGTGCGGCGGCTGGCGAAGGCCCGGAATGTTGGGTTCGCGGCCGGTGCGAACGCCGGGATGCGCGAACTGGCGCGCTGCGACGTCGTGGCGCTGCTGAACCCGGACGCCGAGCTCCTCGACGGCAATTTCGAACGGGCGGCCTGCTACCTCGACGAGCACCCGGACGTTGGCGTGCTCGGCGCCGCCATCGAAAACCCGGACGGTTCGTTGCAGCTCTCCTGCCGCGCCTTCCCGAGCCACCTGAATGCGCTGTTCAACCGGCATTCACTCACAACCCGCTTCCTCCCCGGGAACCGCTGGTCGCGCGAGTACCTGATGACGAACTGGGACCACTCGGCGCTCCGGGACGTCGACTGGGTGTCGGGCGCGTGTATGCTGATCCACCGGCGGACCTGGGAGCGCATCGGCCTCCTGGACGCGGAGTACTTCTTCAGCATCGAAGACGTGGATTACTGCCGCCGCGCGCACGATGCGGGCCTCGCCGTGCAGTACTTCCCCATGACGCGGGTGCGGCACCGCATCGGCGGGAGCTCACGGAGTGCGGCGTACCGGGCGATGTTCGAGCACCACCGCGGGATGTGGCGGTACTACCGGAAGCACATGCGCGGCGGGATCGCGCTCGATGCCCTGACGTTCGCGGGCATCGCCGGGCGGCTCGGGCTCCACGCGAGCTCGCTCGCCGTGCGGCGCGCACTCGGTCGCGACAGGGCGGCGCGGACGGCCAGGGCGCGCGAGGCGGCCGCCGAATAGCGGGCGGTGTTACTTGTTCGGGAGCTGTCGCGTGCCCGGCGGCGGAGGGACGTCGATGGTCGGCGGGTCCGGGTCGGGGAGCGTCGGCGGCATCGGCTGCGGTTCCGATGGCGGGATGGTCGGGCCGGGCGTCGGCTGCTGGGGCGGCTGCGGTTGCGGCGGGCGCGGTTGTGGCTCCGCCGGCGGAGAGGTGGCCAGCGGCATAGTGGCGGAAACGGGGGTCGCTGAACGCTGACGCGTCATACACAGCCTCCTCGCCGGTGAGTACCGCAGGAGCAATCGTCTCCGGCGGGCGCCGGCCGCGGCATCACGCGAGGGCGGCGGGGGTTGAAAAAGCATCACGGCAGTTTTCGGCCTACTTGCGCCCGAAGACTGATACTACGTATCATCTCCCCGATACGAAGTATCAAGAGGCTTTCCGTGCCGAATCTGCTGTTCCGGTTCGCGTTGCTCGCGCCGCTCGCCATCGGCGGGCTGTTCGCCGCGAGCTGCGGGAATTCGGACGACGCGCGCGCCGGGACGCCGGACCGGCTCGAGGTCGTGGCGACCATCGCACCGGTGGGAGCGGTGGCGAAGGCGGTGGGCGGCGAGTTCGTGGACGTGCACGTGCTCGTGAAGCCGGGAGTCGACCCGCACGAGTTCTCGCTCCGCGTTGGCGACCGGAAGGCCATCGCCGACGCAGACGTGATCCTGCGCAACGGGATCGGCATCGATTCGTTCCTCGATAAGAACCTCGACGACGTGCGCGAGCGCGTGACAACCGTGAGCGAGGGCGTGGAGATTCGCGGCGAGGCGGGAGACGACGGCGACGAAGACCCGCACATCTGGCAGAGCCCCGAGAACGTGAAGGTGATGGCCCGGAACGCCCTCGATGCGCTGGTCCGCGCAGACCCCGGCCACGCTGCGCAGTACCGGGCGAACGCCGATGCCTACATCGCGCGGCTCGACGAAGCGGACCAGCAGGTGCGCGCGATCATCGGCAGCATCCCGCCCGCCAACCGGAAGCTGGTCACGAACCACGACGCGTTCGGGTACTTCATCGAGCGGTACGGCCTGGAGTTCGTGGGGGCCGTCATTCCCGGCCAGACCACGGCGGCCGAGCCTTCGGCAAAGGACATTTCGAAGCTGGAAGACACGATCCGGCGGGAG
>JBLNCO010000236.1:0-4360 GCA_050260715.1 Hyphomicrobiales bacterium
CACCGCGGCCACGGAAGAAGGGCTGGGCAGCCCGGCGGGCGGCGGCACCCCGGATACGCGCGCAGTTGCGGTCGAGGGCGGCTGGCTGCTCACCGGCCGCAAGACGTTCACGACGATGGCGCCGGTGCTGCACTTCTTCATCGTGATGGCGCAGATCCCGCAGCCGGAAGGCGAACGGCCGGTGCTGGCGAACTTCGTGGTGTACCGCGACGACCCGGGCGTGCGTATCGAAGAGACGTGGGACAGCCTCGGCATGCGTGCGACCGGCAGCCACGACTTCGTGTTGGACAACGTGCGGCTCCCGCAGGACCGGCTGGTGAACGAGCGGAAGGCGGGCGGCCCCGATGCTCGCGGCGCCGCCGGGCTGGTGTGGTTCGCGCTCGGCGTTTCGGCGACGACCATTGGCGTGGCCCATGCGGCGCGCAACTATGCCGTGGCCTTCGCGCGCCAGCGCACCCCGAACGATGCCCGGACCATCAAGGACTACCCGGGCGTGCGGAGCCGCATCGCGCGCATCGACCTGCTGCTGCAGCGCAGCCGGGCGATGGTGTACGACGCCGCACGCGCATGGGAAACGAAGGACCCCGAAGGGATGGGGCCCATCAACCGCGTGGCGGCCGCGAAGGTGGAGACGCTGAACGCCTGCATCGAGGCGGTCGACCTGGCGATGCGCGTGGTCGGTGGCGTGAGCCTCCAGAAGTCGCGGCCGATCGAGCGCTACTACCGGGACGTCCGCGCGGCCCTGCACAACCCGCCGCTCGAAGACCGGGCGCTCGAAATGCTCGCCCGGGCCGCGCTCGACGAACCGCCCGAACCGCCGCGCGCGGTGGAGTAACGCCGCGCTGGCCGCGAAGGGTCAGGCGGGCGTGTAGAGGCGGCGAGCGCGCACGCGGTTGCGGCGCCCGTAGTGGTGGAGCAGCTGGTGGAAGGCGGTGAGCCGCGCGCGGCCCCACTCGGCGAAGCGATCCGGCACGCGGTCGCCGGTGACGAGCACGCCGGTGGTCGCGACGGCCTGTTCGAGCGCGGCGTAGGCGCCGGCGCCCATGGCCACCAGATCCACGAGCTCATCCGGGAGCGAACTGCCTGCCTCGTCGAGCGTGTGGCGGGCGGTGTAGTAGAGCTTCGCGTCGCTGCCGTCGGGCTCGGTGGCACTGTGGAGCGTGAGGGTGGCCGCCCAGGTCGCGAACCCGACATAACACGGCGGGAAGTGGCCCACCGGATACTCCACGGCTTCGACTTCGAGCAGGCCATCGAGCGCGGCGAGGGAGAGTTCGCGGCTGCCGCTGGTGGTCGCGAGGGTGGCCGTGAGCTCCTGCGGGATGGCGAGGCTGACTTCGCCCAGGGCCCGTTCGATATGGCGATCGAGCTGCGAATCGGGCCACCGGTAGGCGGAGCTGTCGGTGTCGTGGAGGTCTTGCCGGACACGGTCGCGGAGTTCGGGGAGCGTGGTCATAACCGGAAGCTGACACGCTGATGCTGTAGGTTGGAGAGAGGAATGTCGCGATTTCTCGCGCCGGGCGGAGGCGTGCGAGATGCGCGGTGTTATTCTGTTATGCCGGTGCAAGACCGGTACGCTAGATTCGACGAGGCGGAATCGCCGGGAGATGCAGCTTGCCAACCACGCAATCGGGCGATCGCGCGCTGACCGAGCGCGAGACCCACGCGCGAGCGGAACAGTCGCTGGCCGAACAGGTGCCGGCGCTCGTGTTTCGCGCAGCGGCGGACGGCCGGCTCCTGGAATCGGGCGCGGGCTGGCAGGCGTACCGCGGCCGTGAACCCAATGAGGACCTGGGCGAGGGCTGGTTCCAGGGCGTCCACCCCGAGGACCTCGAACGCCTGCGCGGCGAGTTCGTTGGCGCTGCCGCGAACGGCCACGTCCTCGAGTGTGAGTTCCGCCTGCGCCGCTACGACGGCGCCTTCCGCTGGATGCTCCTCCAGGGGTCGCTGGTCTACGACGAAGACGGCCACGTCGAGTCGGTCGCCTGCGTCTGCACCGATATCACGCGCCTTCGCCACGAGCAGAACAGCCTTTCCGACCGGCTCGCGCTCTTCGACACGCTGATCATGAACGCGCCGGTGGGCTTCGCGTTTTTGGACCCCGAGCTGCGCTTCCTTTCGGTGAACCCCGCGATGGCCGAACTGAACCGCCGGACGGTGACCGAACCCCTCGGCCGGCGGCCCACCGAAGTGTTCGGCGACGAAGCCGGCGCCCAGCTCGAAGGGTACGTGCGCCAGGCCATCGAAACGGGCAAGGCGCTCCGCGACGTCGAACTGAGCGGGAAGGGCTCGGCCGAAGCGGGGCAGGCGGAGGGTGCGTGGCTCGCCAACTACTACCCGATTTTCGGACCCTCGGGCGACTGCCTCGGCGTGGGCAGTCTCGTTATCGATATAAGCGACAGGCGAGCCGCCGAGGAGCAGCTCGAACGAACCGCCGAGGAGCTGCGGCACGCGAATGAAGCGAAGGACGAGGTGCTCGGCCTTGTTTCGCACGAACTGCGGACGCCGCTCACGACGCTGCGGGGCAATGCCAACGCGCTCGGGCGGCACCGCCAGAACCTGACCCAGGAGCAGTGGGCGGAAGCGCTCGCGGACATCGAAGCGGAGGCCGAGCGCCTGCAACAGATCGTCGAGAACATGCTCATCCTCGCGCGCGTGGAAGGAAGCGACGAGTTCGAGGTCGAGCCGGTGCGCCTCAACCGGCTGGTCGACCGCGCGGTCGCCGATCACCTGATCCGCTACTCGGGGTGCCCCGTGGAGGTGCACCAGGAAGAGCTCCCCCCGGCGCTCGGGCACGCCATCTACATCCGCCAGGTGCTCACGAACCTGCTGAGCAACGCCGCGAAGTACAGCCCGCCCGGGTCCCCGATCGACGTGGAGGTGAAGCGCAGCGGCGACATGGCGCTCATCCGCGTGCTCGACCGCGGAGCGGGCATCGATCCGGCGGAGATCGAGCACGTGTTCAACCCGTTCTACCGCGCGAAGGACACCGCGAAGCGCGCATCGGGGATGGGCCTGGGGCTGGCCGTGTGCCGCCGGCTCGTCGAAATCCAGGGCGGCACGATCACGATCGCCCCGCGGCCCGGCGGCGGCACGAGTGCACAGTTCACCGTGCCGCTCATCCTCGAAGAGCCGCCCGAGTAAGCCACAACAGCGCTCGCAAGCCGCTCCGCGCGTAGCATTCGCCGCATGGAGTGCTGGTCCTTCGAGGAGAACCGCTGGCAGCCGGGTGAGCGCCCGGGCGCATCGCTGCGATGGTTCGACCTGACCGCCGGCGACGAAAAGCAGCTCCACGCGCTCGCGGAGCAATGCCATCTCCACCCGCTCGCGGTCGAGGACTGCCTCTCGCCGCTCATCCACGCCCCCAAGATCGACGACTTCGGCGACTACCTGTTCATCGTCGTGCAGGCCGTGAAGGGCGAAGCGTCGGACCCGCAACTCGAGGAGCTCGACGTGTTTCTCGGGAAGGACTTCCTCATCACCTGGTGCGACGGCCACGTAGACGAGATCGCGCAGACTCGCGACGCGCTGCAGCGGGGCATCGCTGTCCGGCCCGGCTGCGATGGCCTCCTCTACGAAGTGCTCGACCGCGTGGTCGACGGCATCCTGCCGCGCGTCGATGCGGCCGGGGAACGGCTCGATGCACTCCAGCAGGACGCCCTCGCACGGCCGCGGTCGCAGGCCGAGGCGTATTCGATGGTGGAGATCCGGGCCCGCGCGGGCCGGCTGCGCCGGATGATGACGACGCAACTGCTGGTGGTGCAGCGCCTCAGCCGCGGCGAATTCGAGCACGTCGCCGAATCGAACCGCATCTACTTCCGCGACATCTACGACCACCTGGTGCGCATCGACATGGCGCTCGAAGGCGTGCGCGAGGACGCGGAGGTGGCGCTCAGCACCTACCTGAGCTCGCTCAACAACCGCCTGAGCGAGGTGATGAAAGTGCTCTCCGTCGTGACCGCGCTCGCGCTGCCCGCGACCGTGATTTCGGGCATCTTCGGCACGAACTTCGACAACGTGCCTGGGCTTCACAGCAACTGGGGCTTCGCGGTCATGATGGCGGGCATGGCGGGCGTCGCCCTGGGCATGGCGTACTTCTTCAAGCGCCGCGGCTGGTTCTAGCGGTCCGATCGGGCGATTCGCGGCGCACTCTTCATCCTTCTGTTATCAGGTGCTCGCCGCCGCCATCGCGGCGGGTAGTGCAAGAAGCGGAGGATGGGGTGAATTCGCATCACTGTGCCCAACGGAGGACCCGCAAATGACCAGTACCGCAGAACGCACCGCCACCCTTCCCGCGGCCGGGCTCGAAGCTGCCCGCCGCGGCGACCTCATCGCCCAGCTCAACGCCAACCTCGCCAGCATG
>JBLNCO010000237.1:0-15709 GCA_050260715.1 Hyphomicrobiales bacterium
GCTCCTTGCCGCGCTGGACGTAAATCGTGCCCATCCGTTCGTCGGCGTTCTGGTTCGCGTTCCACAGGTGCGAATCCGCCTTTACGGTCCCGCTCACCACGCGCAGGTAGGTGAGCTTCCCGACGTACGGGTCGGCCGAGGTCTTGAACACCCGGACCACGATCGGCCCGTCTGGGTCGGCGGTGAGCTCGGTGCCGTCGGCCTTTATCGGGTCCCGGTCCGCCGGTGACGGCCCGCTGAACGCGATGTTGTGCAACACCTGCCGCACGCCGATGTGCTTCGTCGCCGAAGAGCACATCACCGGGATGATCAGGTTGTGGTCGAGCCCGCCGTGGAGCACCTTGCGCAGCTCGTCCTCCGTGAGCTCCTCGTCGGCGAAGTACTTCTCCATCAGCGCCTCGTCGGTTTCGACGATCGCCTCGATGAGCTTCGAACGGAGCTCCTCGGCCCGCGCCACGATGTCGTCCGGCACCGGCGCTTCCTCGCCCTTCTCGCCGATGTACGCCTTCATGTGGAGCAGGTCGACGACGCCCCGGAACGTATCGTGCGAGCCGATCGGAAGCTGCAGCGGCGCCACCTTCGGGCCCCAGCGCTGTTGCATCGTCGCGAGCACGCCCTCGAAGTCCGCGTTCTCGCGGTCCATGCGGTTCACCACGACCATGCGCGGCAGATTTAGCCGGTCTGCGATTTGCAGCGCGCGGTCGGTGCCCACTTCCGGCCCCGAGACCGCATCGACCAGCACGAGCGCCAGGTCGGCCGCCTCCGCCCCGCAAATCACTTCGCAGATGAAGTCCGCGTAACCCGGCGTGTCGATCAAATTGATCTTGCGCCCTTCCCACTCCACGGGCAGCAGCGAAAGACTCAGGCTGAACTTCCGCTTGTGCTCATCCTCGTCGTAGTCGCTGACGGTGTTCTGGTCCTCAATCGTCCCCATCCGCGTCGTCGCGCCGCTCACGAACAGGGCCGCCTCTCCAAGCATCGTCTTCCCGACGCTCCCATGGCCCATCATGACGACATTGCGGATTTCGGGGGTCGCATAGACTCTCATAGACAGCGTTCTCCTCTGCCTTCAAGTGAGACGTGGCCCCAATACTACGCGCCGGGGAAGAAGCCTCTCAACGGCGCGCCGATTCCGCGTTTCCCCGGCAACATGCGCACATCCCGACCGCTGATGACGCGCTCCGATGCCACCCTGCGCCCGTGCCGCTGGTCGCCTGCGGCCGCCGTTGCCGCTAGACTTCGACCAAGATTCGCACGAATGTTCGTCCTGTGAGCTCCCGAACCTACGTCGCCCTCGACCTCGAAACCACCGGCCTCGACCCGGAGAACGATCGCGTCACCGAAATCGGCGCGCTGCGGTTCACCGAAGACGGCGACGAGCTCGAGACGTTCGAGACGCTGGTCAACCCCGGGCGGCCCATCCCGCCGTTCGTCGAGCAGCTCACAGGCGTCACGAACGAAGCCGTTGCCAATGCCCCGAAGCTGGAGTGCGTTGCCGACCGCTTCCGCGAGTTCGTCGGGAACGCGACAGTCGTCGGTCAGAACGTTGGCTTCGACCTCGCGCATCTCCGCCGCCGGGGCATCGCGCTCGATGTCCCGGCCGTCGATACCGCCGAGCTCTCGCGCCTGCTGATGCCGATGGCCGGCTCCCGCGGCCTGATGGACCTCGCCGCGGGCCTCGGCGTTGCGGCCGGTGTGCACCATCGTGCTCTCCCCGACGCCCGGACCGCGGCGGGCATCTTCGTGGCGCTGCGCCGCCGCGCGGCCCTGCTCGACCCCCCGCAACGGTTGCAGCTCGCGCGGCTCATCTCGCTGCACAACCCCGCCATGGCCGAAGTCATCGGCGGCGAAAACTGGCGCGACCTCCTGCCCGGCGAGCGGCTCGCGCCCGCGCTCCGCCCCGCGCCCACCTGCGAGGCGCTCGTCCGCCGCGAGCCGCGTGAGCCCGTCCCCGCCGCGCAGGTGCAGGCCGTGTTCGAAGCGGCCGGGCGCACGCTCGAGGGCTTCGAGGACCGCCCGCAGCAACTCGAAATGGCGGCCGCGGTCCGCGAAGCGCTCTCCGATGGCGGCCACTGGCTCATCGAAGCCGGCACCGGCGTCGGGAAGTCGCTTGCCTACCTGGTCCCAGCCGCGCTCCATGCGCTCCGCAACGGCGAGCGGGTGGTCATCTCCACGAACACCATCGCCCTCCAGGAACAGCTCCTCACCAAGGACATCCCGGCACTCCGCCGCTTCCTCGTCGATGCCGGCGTCATCGGCGATGGCTCCGAGCTCCGGGCCGCGCTCCTCAAGGGCCGCGGGAACTACCTCTGCCTGAAGCGCTGGACCGCAAGCTACGGCATGAACCTCGCCGACCCCGACTTCGCCCACCTCGGCGCCTCGATGCTCCTCTGGCTGCCCGCAACCGAGACCGGCGACCGCTCGGAACTGAACTTCGATGCGAACGACTGGCGCACGTGGCAGCGCTTCTCCGCGCAGGACACCGATTGTCTCTCGCGCCAGAACAACTGGGTCCGCGATGGCACGTGCTTCCTGCTCCGCGCCCGCAAGGCGGCTGAATCGGCACACCTCCTGGTCGTGAACCACGCGCTCCTCCTCGCTGACCTCGCCTCTGGCGGCAACGCCCTCCCGCCGTTCGACCACCTCATCCTCGACGAGGCCCACAACCTCGAGGACCAGGCGACGAAGCAGTTTGGCGCCAGCGTCAGCGCGCGAAACATCTTCGACGCGCTCGATGGCGTGCATCGCCGCCCGGCCCGCGACCAGCGCGAGGGCGGCGTGGCCGCCCTCCTGAAGGCACTCCCCGAAGGCGCCGCAAATAGCGCCGGGGTCGCACTCGAAGCGGCGGTCGCGAAGGCTGCGGCCGCTGTCGCTCCCTGCTTCGAAGCGTTCGCTGCCTTCGTGCCCCGCACCGCCGACGATGACCGCGTGCTCGTCGACCGGTCGCTCCGCGCGCAGCCCGCCTGGATGAACGTGGACGTCGCCTGCGACGCGCTCGACCGGGCCCTTCGCGAGGTCGTGAACGGCGCGGTGGCTGCCGCCAGGACCGTCGCCGAATCGGCGCCCATCGATGAGAAGGACGCCCTCGCCGGGGAGATCGAGTCCGCCGGCCGGAAGGTCGAAGACCTGCGCGAGCGCCTCCACCTGCTCGTCAGCAGCGTCGATGACGACATGATCGTCTGGCTCAGCCGTGAAGGCCGGAGTAGCGCGACCATCAGTTCGGCCCCGCTCGAAGTTGGCCCGACCCTCTGGGAACAGCTCTTCTCGCGCCGCCGGACCGTCGTCGCGACGAGCGCCACCCTCGCGGCCGGCGGTTCCATGCGCTACGCCGCCGATCGCCTCGGCCTCGAATCGCCGCGCACGCTCCAGCTCGGTTCGCCCTTCGAATACGAGCGCTCGACCCTCCTCGCGGCCCTCTCCGATATCCCCGAACCGAACGACCCCGGCTACCAGGAGGCGGTCGCGGAAGCGATCATCCAGCTCACGCGCGCTTCCCAGGGGCGGGCGCTCGCGCTCTTCACCTCGACCGCCGCGCTCAACCGCACCGCCGAGCTCGTGAAACCGGTGCTCGAAGAGGAGGGTATCGCCGTCCTCGCGCAGGACATCGATGGCACGGCCCGCCAGCTCACCGAAAACCTTCGCGCCAGCCCCCGCACGCTCGTCCTCGGCAACCAGGGCTTCTGGGAAGGCGTCGACATCCGTGGCGATGCGCTCTCGATGCTCATCATCGCGCGCCTCCCCTTCGCCCCCCCCACCGACCCGGTCCACCGCGCCCGCAGCGAGCAGTACGACAACCCCTTCGGCCAGTACTCGCTCCCCGCCGCGATCCTCAAGTTCCGCCAGGGTTTCGGGCGGCTCATTCGCGACCGCACGGACCGCGGCGTGGTCGCCGTGCTCGACCGCCGCATCTACTCACGCCGCTACGGCGACGACTTCGTGGCCGCGCTGCCGACGTGCACGAAACTGCGTGCCCCGACCGAGATCGTTGCCCTGCGGGCCGCCGAATGGCTCGCGCAGTGACCGGCCTGCTGCCCTTCCCGCTCATCGGCGACCGCGTACGCGTCGACCCGCCGGACGGCACCGGCCATGCCACGATCGTCCGCCTCGCCGACGCCGCGGTCGCCGGCCACCTCGTCCTCGAGCGCGACGGCGATGCGCTGTGCGTGCGGGAGCTCTGCATCGACACGGCCGCCCGCGGCTTCGGCCTGGGCTCCGAGGCGGCGCGGCTGGTGCGCGAAGCATCGGCCCGCGCGGGCTGGGCGTCCCTTCGCGCGTGGGCCCCGCCCGACCTCGGGCTCGCGGTCTACTTCTGGTCGCGGATGGGCCTGCGCCCGCTCCACGGCGAAGGCCCCGGCGGCGGCATCGCCTTCGAACGCAGGCTCGCCTGACACGAAAAGGGCCGGCATTCGCCGGCCCTCATCACTGGTCGTCTGAACCGGGCCGCTACTTCTCGGGCGTGAACTTTACCGGCAGGTGCTTGATCCCGCCGATGAACGTCGAGCGCAGGCGCTCCTCCGGGCCCGCCTGCTGGATGTCCGGGAACCGCGTGAGCAGCTGTTCGAACAGCATCTTCAGCTCCAGCCGCGCGAAGCCCGCGCCGAGGCAGAAGTGTTCGCCCAGCCCGAACGCGATGTGTTCGTTCGGCGTACGCGTGATGTCGAAGACGTCCGGGTTCTCGAACACATCCTCGTCCCGGTTCGCCGACGGGTACCACATCACGATCCGCTCGCCCTTCTTGATCGCCTGGCCCGCCACTTCCCAGTCCTGCTGGGCGACGCGCGCCATGTGGCTCACCGGCGACACGTAGCGGATGATCTCCTCCACGGCCGTCGGCAGGAGCGAAAGGTCGTTTTGCAGCTTCTGGCGCTGGTCCGGATTCTGGAAGAGCGCCAGCAGGCCGCCCGCCATCGCGTTCCGCGTGGTCTCGTTGCCCGCCAGGATCAGCAGGAAGCAGAACCAGAGGATGTCCTCGTCCGAAAGCTTCTCGCCGTCGACCTCCGAGTCGACGAGCAGGCTGATGATGTCCTCGTTCCGCTCGGACTTGCGCGCCTGCAGCTGCTGGGCGAAGTACCCGAACATCTGCATCACGCCCAGGTTCCCCGTGATCCGCGCCGCTTCCGCCGTGCCGCGCTGCTCCTCGGGCACGTCCGTCTGGTACTCGGGGTCACCCGCGCCCAGCACCTTGTTTGTCAGCTGGAACATCAGCTGCCACTCCGCCTTCGGCACGCCCAGCATCTCGCAGATGACCGCCAGCGGGATGAGCGCCGCCACCTCGGTCACGAAGTCGCACTCGCCCTTCTTCGCCACATCGTCGAGCACGCTCTGGGTGATCTTGCGGATGTGCGGCTCCATAGCCGCGACCGCCCGCGGCGTGAAGCCCTTGTTCACCAGGCGCCGCATCTTCACGTGGCGCGGCGGGTCCATCGTGATCAGCATCTTGCCGTTGCCTTCGGCAGCCGGCGTGCTGGCGTATTCGTCCCGCGACTCGAACATCGTGATGCCGCGTTCCGAGCTGAAGATGTCCGGCCGCCGCGACACGGCGACGACGTCCTCGTACTTCACAACGGACCAGAAGCCCTTGGCTTCGTCGTTCCCGGGGTTCCAGTGGATCGGCTTTTCGCGGCGCAAAATGCGGAACGCCTCGTGCGCGATGCCCTTTTCGAAGAGCGTTGGGTCCCCGAGGTCGATCGTGTCGGCGGTCAGGGTCGGTTCAGTCGTTGTCATCTCGGCTCCTTGGCTTCTTACCGGTCGGTCGATATCGTACCCGAACTAAGGGCCGCGCGTCTCAGGAATCCTGGCTCCACGAAATCGCCGCCCGGGGGCACACCCGGATCGCGCGCTCGACCTTCGGCACCAGCTCTTCCGGCACCTCATCGATGAGCACGTGACTCAGGTCGTCCTCGCGAACCTCGAAGACCTCAGGAGCGGCTGCCTGGCACTTCGCATGGCCCTCGCAGACGTCCTCGTTTACTACAACCTTCAAATCATCCCCTGCCGCACATCGGCTACGAACCTGGTTCGGGCTCGTTCGGCGTCGAGTATACGAAACCGCGCCAGCCTCCGCTCCTCCTCGAGCTTTCCGGGGAGCTGCCGGCGCGGTTTCGACTCAGGCCTGCGAGCCGTGCAGGGTTGGCGCCAGCGCCCGCAGTTCGCCTTCCACGTTGCGAATCTCGGCCATCAGCTGGTCGCGATAGATCAGCAGTGCCTCGATCCGGCTGCGAGAATCTGTGCCGTCGCGGCGTGCTGTGCCGCTCATGTGGCTGTTTACCAGCCATTGCCGGTTGTCGCCCAGGTCCATCCCTTCCGATTCCTCCCTACCGCCGCCACCTGGCGACGCACGTTTCGTGCGCGAACACCGCACCGCCCAATTGCATCGCCTCGTCGCCGGGCAACTGAATTGGGCGCGTGCAGAACGCGCAGGAGAGCGTAGCGCGCGCTTCGTTGGCCGCAACCGGGAGGGGCGTGCAAAGCCCGCTACTCATTGGAGCACCTCCGTGCCGGGGTTTGCTCCAAGCATCGCTGTCCCCCGTTTCTGGGCTGTTGAGGTTCGGTCACGGGCAAGTGAACAACGCGGAAATCGTTGACCTTTCCCTGCTCGCCCGCCGGGGTTCGCGTCCTTCCCCCATCGCGCTAGAATTCGCGCGCATTTGGAACGCTGGAGGGACAGATCGTGGAAGTACCGTTGCTCGTGAACGATTTCTTGCGTCGCGCAGCCAAGCTCTACCCGAACAAAACCGCCATCGTCGACGGCGAGCGCCGCTACACCTATCGAGACTACGAGCAGCGCTGCAACCAGCTGGGCCACGCCTTGCTGAACCTCGGCATCCAGAAAGGCGACCGGGTCTGCATCCTCAGCCCCAACTCCCACTTCTTCCTCGAAAGCTACTACGCGGTTACCCAGATCGGTGCGATTCTCGTGCCCCTCAACTACCGCCTCGTCGCATCCGACCACGAGTACATCATCAATCACGCCGGCGTGAAGGCCGTCCTCGTCGACTACGAGTACACGCAGGTCGTCGATCAGATTCGCCCCAACCTCCCGAAGGTCGAGCACTACATCGTCGCCCAGGACCACACGTCCGAGGCTCCGCGCGGCTGGACCGACTGGGAGACGCTCATCAGGGACCAGCCGAAGACGGCCACCCCCTTCGTCGAACAGGACGAGAACGACGTCACTTCGATCAACTACACGTCCGGCACCACCGCCCGCCCCAAGGGCGTGATGCTCACCCACCGCAACTGCTACATCAACGCCTACAACTTCATCGCCCATCTCCGCATCCAGCACAACGACGTCGAGCTCTGGACGCTGCCGATGTTCCATGCGAACGGCTGGGGCGGCCCATTCGCGCTGACCGCCATGGGCGCGACGCACATCGTGCTCCGCGCCGTCAGCGGCGACGACATCTTCCGGCTCATCCAGGACGAGAAGGTAACGTTCGCCTGCATGGCGCCCGCGGTCCTCAGCACCATCCTCAACTTCCCCGACAAGGCGAAGTACAACATCACCACCCGGCCGCGCTTCACCATCGCCGGCGCTCCGCCGCCTGCCGCCTTCGTCCAGCGGCTCGAAGAAGAGCTCGGCTGGGAGTTCATGGAGATTTACGGCCTCACCGAGACCGCCCCGCTCCTCACCGTTTCGGTGCCCGACTACAACACCGGCCAGCAGGACTACCAGCGCCGCATGCGCGCCGGCGTCGAGGTCATCGGCTGCGACCTCCAGGTGCTCGATGACAACGGGAACCCCGTTCCTAAGGACAACACCACCATCGGCGAGGTCTGCGCTCGCGGGAACATGATGCTCAAGGGCTACTGGGAGCAGCCCGAGGAGACCGCTAAAGCCATCTACGATGGCTTCTTCCATACCGGCGACCTCGCCGTCTGGGACGAGTTCTCGAACATCCACATCGTCGATCGCAAGAAAGACGTCATCATCTCGGGCGGCGAAAACATCAGCTCGCCGGAAATCGAAGACGCGCTCTACAAGCACCCGGCCGTGCTCGAGTGCGCCGTCATTGGTGTGCCCAGCGAGAAGTGGGGCGAAACGCCGAAGGCGCTCATCGTCCTTCGCGAGGGCCACTCCCCCACCGAAGAGGAGATCATCGCCTTCACGCGCGAACACCTGGCGCACTTCAAGTGCCCCACGTCCGTGGACTTCGTCGAATCGCTCCCACGGACCGCCACCGGGAAGCTCCAGAAGTTCATGATCCGCGAGCAGTACTGGAAGGGCGTCGAACGGCGCGTCAACTGACGCCTTCGCGACGGCACAAACAGGCCCGGGCATCTGCCGGGCCTTCGTCGTTCCCCGATGGGGACTGGCTTCCGCGCCTCAGGAGGCGGGCCGGAGTTCGCTCGAACGGTTCCGCGGCCGGAAACGCCACGTCGCGCCGTCGCTCGTCACCCAGAACCCGGCGGGCTCGAACGGCGCCTTCAGGTCGGCGATGGCGCGCTGCTCGGCTTCGATCGCCTCGCCCAGCAGGCGAACGCGCTCCGAGAGCTCCTTGATGTCCGGCGGCGTTTGCGGCGTTTCCACATCTACCCTTTCGGCACTCCACCCCCGCCGGTGAAGCCCGCCCATCCGGACGCTCCGGTTGACCGCCGGTGCCGATCGCGGGCCTACACGTCCTCGAAGAACTTCTTCGTGTTGCCCAGGTACGGGTGCAACGGCAACTCGACCGCCGTGAGCAGCTGGCGGAGGTGCGACAAATCGTGCCGCGCCCAGTAGTGCAGGATGTTGGACGCGGTCACCTCGCCCGCTTCGTCGTGCTCGCCCACGCGGTCCAGGCGGCTCCGGTCGAGTCCTGCCGCCCACGCCACGGACTTCGCCCGCTCACGTTCGAACTCGCGGAGCAGCTCCTCCATCGGCCGCTCCAGGTAGCCGCCTTCGAGCAGCCGCTTCGGTGGGTCGATCGAGCGAATGAACGGCCGGTCCTCTTCGATGATCCGCCGGATTCGCGACACAAACGCGATCTCCTGCGTGTCGAGCAGGTGTGCCACGACCTCTTTTGGTCCCCATTCGGCGCCGCCGGACGCCTCGCGTTGCGCTTCGGGCAGATGTTCGGCCACCAGGCGGAGGATTGCCGGCGTGGCCGCAATGATGGCGATCGGGTCGGGATTCGCTTGGTCCATCGCCGAATCCTACGAGCCGCCGCGCCCGGCGTCGTGGGCCAATTCCGTCCCGCCCGGCCGATCCTTCGTTCCGATGCCCGCCGCGCCGTACACTGGCGGAGAGCGCGTCCACACGACGCGCCAGCCAACATCGAAGAAGGATTTCACCATGACCAGCGCGCCTGCACGCAAGCAACTACCACCGGCCTACGAGCCGGCCTCGGTAGAGGCGCGCGTATACGCCATGTGGGAGGAGGCCGGCTACTTCCAGCCCCGGATCGACCCCGGCCAGCAGCCCTACTGCATCATCATGCCGCCCCCGAACGTCACCGGAGAGCTGCACCTCGGCCACGGCCTCGAAGACTCCATCACCGACGCGCTCGTCCGCTGGCATCGCATGCAGGGCGAGCCGACGCTCTGGCTCCCGGGCGAAGACCACGCCGGCATTGCCACCCAGAACGTCATCGAACGCGAGCTCGCCAGGGAGGGCCTCACCCGCCACGACCTGGGCCGCGAAGCGTTCGTGGAGCGCACCTGGATGTGGGTGCGCAAGTACCGGCACCGCATCGCCGACCAGCACCGCAAGCTCGGCGCCAGCGCCGACTGGTCGCGCGACATCTTCACGCTCGATCCGGGCATCGTGAAGGCGGTCCGCACCACCTTCGTGAACCTCTACAACGACGGCCTCATCTACCGCGGCCTCCGCATGATCAACTGGTGCCCGCGCTGCGAGACCGCCCTCAGCGACCTCGAAGTCGACTACCTCGAAGAGGCCGCCAAGCTCTACTACATCCGCTATCCCATCCTCGGCGAAGCCGGCATGCCGCTCCCCGCCTACGTCGTGGTCGCCACCACCCGCCCCGAGACGATGGTCGCCGACACCGGCGTCGCCGTGAACCCGGCCGACGAGCGCTACGACGAAGTGCGAAGCCGCATGCTCCTCCTCCCCATCGTCGGCCGCGAAATCCCGCTCGTCTCCGACGATGCCGTGAAGATCGAATTCGGGACGGGCGCCGTGAAGGTCACCCCCGGCCACGACCCGAACGACTGGGAAATCGGCCAGCGCCACGACCTCCCCGTCATCGTCGCGATCGATAAGCAGGGCAACATGAACGACGAGGCCGGCCCCTACGCCGGCATGCCCGCCGAAGAGGCTCGCTGGGCCATCCTTCGCGACCTCGAAGACGAAGGCTTCCTCGACCACGTTGAGGATTACACCCACAGCGTTGGCCACTGCAGCCGCTGCAAGACGGTCGTCCAGCCGATGCCCAGCGAACAGTGGTGGGTTGCGGTGACGAAGGAGTACGCCCCGGGCCACTCCCTCGCCGGCGATGCCGCGCAGGCGGTGCGCGATGGCCGCATCCGCATCATCCCCCAGCGCTTCGAGAAGGTGTACCTGAACTGGATGGACAACATCCGCGACTGGTGCATCAGCCGCCAGCTCTGGTGGGGCCACCAGATCCCCGTCTGGTACTGCGACAACGGCCACACCATCGTCCAGGTCGAAGACCCGGATGCCTGCCTCGAATGCGGCGGCGCCCTCCGCCAGGACGAGGACGTGCTCGACACCTGGTTCTCGTCCGGCCTCGCCCCCCACGCCGACCTTGGCTGGCCCGACGACACCGACGACCTGCGCTACTTCTACCCCACCGCCGACGTGCAGATGGGCTACGACATCATGTTCTTCTGGTGCGCCCGGATGATCATGTTCGCCCTCTACAACATGCGCGACCGGGGCCCCCAGGATTCCGTGCCCTTCCGCAACGTCCTCTTCCACGGCCTCATCCGCGACCCCAACGGCGACAAGATGACCAAGTCGCGCGGAAACGTGGTCGACCCCCTCGTGGTCGTTAGCCAGTACGGCGCCGATGCCTTCCGCTTCGCCGTGCTCACCGGCGCCTCCATGGGCGCCGACCAGAAGTTCAGCGACGAACGGCTCGCCGCCGCCCGCAACTTCGCCAACAAGCTCTGGAACTCCACGCGCTTCGTCCTCATGCGGCTCGCCGAACAGAAGGTGAAGCGCCCCCACCCCGCCGACCGCGAGCAGTTCGCCGTCGAGGACCGCTGGATTCTCTCCCGCCTCGAAACCCTCCAGGCCGACGTGGACTCGCTCCTCCGCGCCTACCAGCTCGGCGAAGCCGCCCGACAGATCGAAGACTTCCTCTGGAACGAGTTCTGCGACTGGTATATCGAATTCGCCAAGGTCCGCCTGAACGCAAACGACTTCCGGCCGCAGCAGGTCCTCGCGCACGTCCTCGACCACGGCCTTCGCCTGCTCCACCCGTTCATGCCCTTCGTGACCGAGGAGCTCTGGCAGTCCCTCCGCGACCACATCGACGACGACCTGCCCCCGCAGCTCATCGTCGCCTGGTTCCCGAAGAGCGGCGGCAACTGGAACGACGAAGCCGCCGAATCAGCCATGGCGCACGTCATCGAAGTCAACCGCGCGATTCGCAACATCCGCGCCGAAAAGAAACTCGAGCTCTCGTCACGGCCGCGCGTGTTCATCCGCGCCCGCGACTACGCCGACCCCCTGCGCGAAACGGCCGCAGCGACCTCGTTCACCTCGCGCGTCGACCCCATGGTCGTGGGCCTCGACCATGAAGTGCCGGCGGGCGACTTCGCCTTCGCGCGCATCGCCGACACCGAGGTTGCGCTCGAACTCCCGCGCGTCGATACCGCCGCGGAGCGCGCGCGCCTCGAAAAGGAGCTCGGCGAAGCGGAAGCATACATCCAGCGGCTCGAAAAGCAGCTCGGCAACGAGCAGTTCCGCGCCAAAGCCCCCGCGCACGTCGTCTCCGGCATGGAAGACAACCTCGCCGAAGCCCGCACCCGCGCCGCCGGCCTCCGCGAACGCATCGCCAGCCTCTAGCCGCCATGCCGGGCGGTGGTGAGACCGCCCGCCCGGCGCGGCTTAGCGGAACGGAACCTGGCGATCGAGGAAGGCGCGGACGGCGCGCATCACGTCATCGTGGTACTCGCCGACCATCCCGTGCCCGCCGCGCGGCAACACCTGGAGGTGTGCGTTGGGAATCAGCTCGGCGATCTCCACCGCCTGGGCAATCGGTGTCAACACATCCTCGGCACCAGTCAACACGAGGGTTGGCGCGGTGACGCGTGGCAGGTTCGGTCGGCTGTCGAAATTCCGGATGGCTGCCGCCTGGGCGAAAAATCCTTCGTCCGTGGTCCGGTTCGGCTGCTCGAGGAGGAGCCTGGCGAGCCGGATCAGCCCATCGTGGTCTCCGAGCGTCTTCGCAGTGAACGTCCAGGGCGATTGGGCGACAAACGACGAGAGCGGGTCGAGGCCCGCCTTCCGGAGGGCGATGTGCGCATCGAGCCAGCGATGCTGCACCTCGGTGTAGCTCGGGAAGGCACTGATGAGCACCAGCCGCGCAATGCGTGCCGGGTGCCGGTACGCCATGGCCTGCAGCACTGACGCTCCGAGCGATACGCCCACGCAGGCTGCGCCTTCAATGCCAAGCACTTCAAGGAGGGCCGCCGCGTCGTCGGCCATCTCCTCGATCGTGTAGGGTCCCGGGGGCACGTCGCTCTCGCCCGTGCCGCGGTTGTCAAAGGTGATGCACTGCCAACGCTTCGCGAACTGTGGGACGGTGAGCGTCCAGGCCGTGTGGTTGCCGCCCAGGCCGGATACGAACAGCAGTGGCGGGCCTTCGCCGGCCACTTCGTAGTAGAGCCTGGGCCCCTTCGGCAGCTCGGCAAACACTGGTCAGGCCTCCGCTAGGGCCGGCTCTGCTACCCGCTTCGGCGTCCAGTGGTCTTCGTATTCCGACCAGATTCCTCGAAGATGCGGCATGACCTCCGTCGCGAAGAGCGAGGTGTTCTTCCTGGTCAGTTCCTCGTTCAGGTTTCCGACCTGCATGCAGCAGATGAGCTGCCCGATGCGCAGCGTCTTCACCAGTTCCTCGAGCTTCTGCCGCACCGTTGCCGGGCTACCGGCAATCACGTTGCCGCGCTCGACGTAGTCCTTGAACGTCATCTCGGTCGGCGCGGCCGTTGCCGCCTGGACGTTGTTTCCGCGCTCGTTCACCGAAGCACCCCGCTTCGCAAGTTCCGCCGCGTGTGCCATCGATCGGGGGCTCTGGTAGCCGGGAGCGGTAACGAACCGCCGGGCGACGAGGTTGCCGAACTTGTAGAAGTACTCCACGCCCTCGGCGTAATCCTTTTCGGCCTGCGCATCGGTTTCCGATACGAGGACGATCTGCGTGAATGCGAAGCGGTGCGGGTTCAGGTCGCCGCCCGCGTTGTTGACGAAATCCCAGTAGCCCTCGACCACGGGTCGGGCCGCCTGGAGGCCACGGAAGCTCAGGTGGCCGTAGCAGTAGTTGTACTTGTTCGTCAGCTCCCAGGTCTCGACACTCCCGCCGCCCGGTACCCAGATCGGCGGCCGGGGCCTCTGGATTGGTTGCGGCCAGACGTTCACGTAGCGCAGCTTGTTGTAGCGGCCGTTGAACGCAAAGGGTTCTGGAGAAGTCCAGGCCTTCAGGATCAGGTCATGCGCTTCCTGCCAGCGGTCGCGGAGCTGCACCGGCGGCATGCCGTAGCAATACGCCGCGTCCATCGGCGTTCCCAGGACCAGGCCGGCGATAACCCGCCCGCCGGAGATCACGTCGAGCATCGCCAGCTCTTCGGCCACGCGGGTCGGCGGGTTGTACAGCACGATGCTGTCGCCGATCACCAGGATGTTCGCATCCCTGGTCTCGCGCGCCACGATCGCCGCGAACAGGTTGGGCGACGGTGTCATCGCCCCCGCGTACTGGTGGTGCTCGTTCACGGCGATGCTGTCGAAGCCGACCTCCGCCGCGTGCTTGTATTCGTTCAGGTAGGCGTCGTACGCCTTGTGGCCCAGCTTCGCGTCGAAGAGGGACTGCGGCACGTCTACCCAGGCGGTGTCGTGCTTCTGGGGGAAGTCCTTCGGCAGGTAGGGGTAGGTAACTTCAGCGAACCAGTGGAATTTCATAACACCTCCGAAGGCTGCCTGGTGCGATTCAAACGGTTGGTAGGTAGGGCGAACACTAGGTTCCGGCTGCCCACCTTGTCAATCCGGGACAGGTCGGCTCGACGCTCGGATTTGACTCGCCTTCCTCTGGCACCTTATGCTCCCGGCGTTCTACCAACCGTTTGGCCGGGTGAAGTCCATCGTATGCCGCTTCCATTCCCTGCAATCGACGCCTGGGTCAACCCGAACCTGGCCACTGACGTGCCCGCCGACCGCGATGTTGACTACCTGTTCCCCGGCCTCGCCGAGCGCCGCCGGAAGGGTACCTCACTCGACGAGCTCGTCGCCGAAATGGACGAAGCCGGAGTCGAGAAGGCGGTCCTGGCCGCGGGTTACGGCGAAGTTGACGACCGCGACTGGGTCGTGAAGGCGCTCGACGCCTACCCCGAGCGGTTCGCGGGCTCGCTCGTGGTCGACCCCCGCCGCGGTATGGATGCCGTTCGGGAAGTCGAGTTCTTCGCGCGCAACCACAACTTCCGCATGGTCCGCCTGCTCGGGTTCGTCACCCAGTTGCCGTACGACCACGCCTATTACTTCCCCATTTACGCCAGGTGCGTTGATCTCGGGCTCGTCTGCGGCGTCAATGTAGGCATTCCTGGGCCGCGCGTCCCGGGCAAGCACCAGCATCCGCTCGCAATCGACGAGGTGTGCTACCACTTCCCCGAACTGAAGCTGGTCTTCTCCCATGGCGGCGAGCCATGGGCAAACCTTTGCGTGAAACTCATGCTGAAGTGGCCGAACCTGCATTACATGACTTCGGCGTTCGCTCCCCGGCACCTGCCCGAGGAGATTGTGCAGTACGTCAACACGCGTGGCACGGATCGCGTGATGTGGGCGAGTGACTACCCGCTCCTCACCTTCGCCCGGTGCCTTGAGGAGATCGGTGCGATGCCGCTCCGTGACGAAGAGCGCCGCCGAAAGTTCGCCCGCGAAAACGCGCTCCGGCTTTTCTGGCCGGAACAGAACCCGGGAGACTCCTGAGATGACTGTCGCAAATCAACTCGTTCAGACGCACCGCCACCGCGTGCCCGTGCTCCAGGCCGGCGAAGGGCGCCCGTTACTCTACCTCCACAGCTATGAAGGGCCCTTGCCGGCCGGCGCCGCCGCCCTGGCAGAGCTCGCTGTGCGGCATAAGCTCCTCGCGCCCACCCACCCGGGCTTCGACGGGACCGAGGCCGACCCGAGCCTCGCAGACGTCCACAACGTCGTGGTGCTGTATCTCGAGTTGCTCGATCAACTTGGCCTCGACGAGGTGGACGTGCTTGGGCACTCCCTGGGTGCCATGTTCGCCGCGGAGCTGGCGGCAGTCGCGCCCCACCGCATTCGCCGGCTCGTGCTCGTCTCGCCGCTGGGCATCTGGTCCGATGCGAACCCAACGCCCGATGTCCTCGCCGCCGGCGGGCCAGCTCTCCTCCGGATGACATGGGCCGACCCTTCCAGCGAGCAGGCAATCGCCGCGTCCAAAGCGCCGATGATCGAACGCACTGCGAATGTCGCGATGGCCGGCAACTACCTGTGGCCCCTTCCCGATCGCGGCCTCGAGTCGCGCATCCACCGCCTGACCATGCCGACGCTTGTCGTTCG
>JBLNCO010000238.1:0-4067 GCA_050260715.1 Hyphomicrobiales bacterium
CCAGCTCGAGCAGATGGTCGACCAGGCGCTCCGCGAGCTCGGCTCCGTCGATATCGCGGTGGCGAACGCCGGCATCGCCCGCGGCGGTTCGATTCTCACAATGACCGAGGAGGACTACGACACCCAGATGGACGTGAACCTGAAGGGTGTCTACCTCACGGTCCAGGTCTGCGCCCGCGCGATGGTCCGGGGGAACCGCGGCGGCCGCATCATCACCATCTCCTCGCTCGCCGCCGAGCGCCCGAACCCCGGGCTCTTCGCCTACTGCGGGAGCAAGGCCGCCGTCCGCATGATGACTCGCTGCTGGGCGCTCGACCTCGCGCCTTTCGACATCACGGTCAACGCCATCGGCCCCGGCGTGATCGACACGCCACTCGGCAGCCCGCTCCTGGGCGAAGGCGATCTGCGCCAGCAGAACGAACGGAACATCCCGGCCGGGCGCGCGGGTTTGCCGATGGACATCGGCAACCTCGCGGTCTGGCTCGCCAGCGACGAGGCTGAGTACCAGACCGGCACCTACACCCTGATCGATGGCGGCATCGCCGACGCGGCCGGCTTCGGCGTCCTCCCCGACCCGAATGCGCCGCCCCGCGATGCCATGCGCCAGGTGCGCCGCCAGATGAGCGGCGACGCCGTGCTCGCGATGATCGACCAGGCTACCGCGACGGCCATGAGCAACTTCGAGGAGCTCCGCAAGCAGCGCGGCCTGCTCTAGCGGGCGCAACGGGACCGGGGGAAACGCATGGGCAGGCTCGACGGCAAGGTCGCCATTGTCACCGGCGGCGCATCCGGCATCGGTGCGCGCACCGCCGAAGTTTTCGTCGAAGAGGGAGCGCGCGTGCTCATTGCCGATGTGAACAGCGACGGCATCGGCGCGATGATCGCCCGCCTCGGCCACAACTACGCGGATGGCGCCGTCGTCGATGTTCGCGACGAAGATGCGGTCCGGAATATGGTCGCGCAGGCCGTGCGCCGCTTCGGCCGCCTGGATATCGGGTTCAACAACGCGGGCGTCGGCGGCTTTTCGCCCATCCAGGACTACCCGCTCGAAGACATCAACACCGTGCTCGGCATCTCGCTCACCGGCACCTTCCTCAGCATGAAGCACGAAGCGAAACACCTGATCGAAGCCGGCCACGGGGGGTCGATCGTCAACATCGCGAGCCTCAACGCCATCCAGGCCACCGAGGGCTTCGCCGCCTACTGTTCGGCCAAGGCCGGCGTCGCCATGTTGACGAAGGTCGGCGCGCTCGAGCTTGGCCGCCACCGCATCCGCGTGAACGCCATCGGCCCGGGGCTCATCAACACGCCCGCCACCGAAACCCTGCGCATGCTCCCCGGCGTCTTCGATAGCTTCATCCACGAATCGCCAATCGGCCGCGCGGGTGAACCCGAGGACGTTGCCCAGCTCGCGGTGTACCTCGCGTCCGATGCCTCGTCGCTCATGACGGGCCAGACGCTCTATATCGATGGCGGCCAGAGCCTGAAGAAGTACCCGGAGCTCTTCGCCGCGTTCGAACGTGCTGCCGCCGCCGGCCTCCTTCCGAACAACGAGTCAGCGGGTTCGCCGGAATAGCGCGCGGCTGCGGCGCCGAGGCGCGTGCCGAGCGGGATGGGCGTTAGCGCAACGTCCGCAGCGACAGCAGATGGATCGTGACGCCGATGGCGATGGCTCCGAGCAGCGCGTCGAGCCACAGCATGTCCCGGAACACCCACGCCGCGATGCCGATGCCCACCCACAGCGAGAGCAGCGATACCACCTTCGTCCCGATGGTCGCGCCGCGCTCTTCGCGGTACTCGCGCAGGTAACGCCCGAACACCGGGTTCGTCGTGAGCCAGCGGTACGCCCCCGGCGAGCTCTTCCCGAAGCAGGCGGCCGCCCCCAGCAGGAACACCGTGGTCGGCAGCAGCGGCAGGAAGATGCCCAGCACCCCGATGCCCACGAGCACCGCGCCGGCCACGCGCAGCAGGACGCGGACCAGCCACTTGCTGGACGCGCGGTCCGCAGGAAAAGTTCCCAAATCTGTCATTTCAGTGGGAGGGGCACTCATCTGAGAGCTTCAGTATGCCATGCGTCCGCCGCCAGCGTCATCGCCCGGGGCGGTGTGAGCGGGGGCCGTTTCGGCTACTGCCCGGCTTCGAACACCACCCGTAACAGCTTCCCGCCCGCGAACGCGTAGCCGATGCCGTCCTTCATCGTCAGCGCCGTGATCGACGTGAAGTCCTTGTGCCGGTACTGGTGGTCAAAGGCGCCGTCCGGGCGCAGCACCACGATCCGGTTGTTCGGGGCGTCCACCATCGCGATGTTCCCCTCGCTTCCGATCCGGTTCGGTTGGCGCGCCTCGGCCAGCCGCGTATCGATGCCCGCCTCCGACAGCACGAGCGAGAGCTGGTTCACGAAGCGGCGCACCGTCCCGTCCGCATCCGACGTCACGATTTCGTTGTCGACCATCAAGCGCCGCGCGGCCGCCAGGTCTGGCGTGTCGAGGACCCCCCGCGGAGCCACCCCGTAGCCGTTGTCGGTCGGCGTGAACTGCAGGATCTTCGATGCCGGCGCGTCGAGCACGTACAGGTCGCGGCCGAAGATGGCAATGTCCGTCACGTTCATGCCCTTCGGCGCCGCGAAGTCGAGCTGGCGCACTTCGCCCGCCGCGTTGATGGCCCAGAGCGCCTTGTTCGAATCGACCACAAGCAGCGCCGGGCCGCCGATGTCTTGCGTACCGAGGTAGTCCGCCGCCAGGGGCTGGCCGTGCTTCGCGTCCTTGTCCTCCGCGAACACCACCTTGCGGTCGCTCCCGTCGAGCGCCACGTCGATAACCTGCGAGGCGGACCCATCGAGGATGTACGCGTGGCCGTCGCCCACCACAAGCCGCGCCGCCGCCACCGGCTTGTCGCCGAACTGCTCGAGGCTCGCGATCTGTTCCACGGCGACGGGCTCGCGGATTGCGTCCATCACGTTGAGCGCCCCCGCCACCTCATCGAGGAGCTGGTTCGCTTCGGGGCCGGCGTTCTCGGCGTCGCGCGCTTCGAGCAGGATGCCCTGTGCTTCCGTGAGCTCGGCTCTCCGCCCTGCGGGATCGGGATTGGCGTTCGCCGTCGCGATGTGCTGTTCGGCCTCGTCGAGCAGCGTCGCGTAGCGCTCCTCGGCCTGGTCCGAAAGCATGCCCGGCACCGTGACGATGCCCACCAGCGTCAGCAGGATGCCCAGGCCCACGACGATCACGAGCCACGTCGGCGGCATCGTCCCGCCGACAACCGTCCGTTTCTGCGAAAGCGTCCCGCCACCCTTCCACCGCCCCGACATCCCGTCGCGCACGCGCACCAGCGAGCCGCCGTTCGAAAGGCTTGCCGCGTTGTCCCCCGCGATCGCTTCGCTCATCCGGCTGTTGACCGCGCTGCTCGCCCGGCTGCGCAGGTCCTCCGCGAGGTCGTCGACCAGCGGCGCATCTTCCAGTGCCGGGATCGGCTTCGGCGGCGGCTCATCGTGCACGAGCCCCCGCGTGAAGCTCCCGCGGTGCGCCCGGCGGCGGCTGTCGTTCGCCGCGTCGAGCGGCTGCGGCGCCGGGGGACGTGCGGGGCGGCCATTGGCGATGCTGGCCGCGCCCACCGCTGCGCGCGCCCGGTGGTCGGCCGCGAGCAGCGCCAGCCGGTTCTCGCCGGCCACCCGCTGCAGCGGTTCGGGGATGTCCTCTGGCGCGACGTGCGCCATCGACGCGTAGCGCGCGCGGCTGCTCACTTCGACCAACCGTTGCCGCGCCATGAGAATGGCGTCCTGGCTGTGGTCGTCGATGAACAGGCTCGGCTGATATGACTTCGAGTTCGCCTCGAAAATCTGTTGCAGGAGCGGGCGTTGCTGCGCCGGCGGCTCCTTCGGCTGCTCGCTCGCACCGCGGGAGGGCGGCGGCGCGCTCTGCGGCCCGGTCGCATCGATGACGTACTCGTCGCTCGCCGCCGGCGCCTCCTGGCGATCGCCGCGGCCGCGCGCTGGCGGCTTCTGGATAAGCAGGACGGTGAGGTTCCTCAGGTGCTGCAGGCGGTGGTAGATCTCGCCCAGGATCTTCTCCGGT
>JBLNCO010000239.1:0-6355 GCA_050260715.1 Hyphomicrobiales bacterium
CGGGTCGGGCACGGCGAGCATGTCGGACTCGTCGATGCGAGCGAAGCCTTCGATGCTGGAGCCATCGAAGCCCATGCCCTCATCGAGCGCCTTTTCGACCTCCTCGACCGTAATCGCGAAGGACTTGAGGGCGCCGACGATATCGGTAAACCAGAGGCGCACGAATTTGACGTCGTGTTCGCGGCAGGCGGAAAGGACGTAGCTGGCGGATTCGCTGGTCATGGAAGAGCTCCGGGAATGGCCACGGTTCGGTAGTGTAGCGCCGCGATGTTACGGGCGCGTTGCCCGAATGCGAACCGGGCGCGCAGGGCGCCGAAGCCGGGGGTGCAGGGGGCACGGAGCCTTGCTAGGATTCCGGCCAACCAGGTACCCGGAGCAACACCATGGAGCAGCGCGTTATCACCGAGGGCCTCGGGTTCCCCGAAGGCCCGCTCGTCCTTCCCGGCGGGGACATCCTCGTGACCGAAATCCAGCGAGGCGTGCTCACGCGCGTGACGCCGGATGGCAAAAAGAGCACCTTCGCGACGACAGGCGGCGGGCCGAACGGGGCGGCGATCGGGCCCGACGGCGCGATTTACGTCGCGCAGAACGGCGGCTTCGCGTGGCATGAGCAGCAGGGCCCCGACGGCAGGGTCATCCTTTCGCCCGGCGACCGTCCGGACGACTACATCGGCGGCCAGATCCAGCGCGTGAGCGCGGACGGCAGCGAGGTGACCACGCTCTACCGCGAATGCGACGGCGAGCCACTCAAGGGCCCGAACGACCTCGTGTTCGACCGCGAGGGGAACTTCTACTTCACCGACCACGGCAAGACGTATGGCCGCCAGCGCGACCGCACGGGGATTTTCTACGCGTCGCCCGACGGGAAGATGATCAAGGAAATCCTCTACCCGATGGAGGGCCCGAACGGCATCGGCCTGAGCCCGGACGAGAAGACGCTGTACGTGGCGGAGACGCCAACCGGGCGGGTGTGGGCCATGCCGCTTTCGGGGCCGGGCGAAATCGCGGGAAGGTTCGTGCTGGGAACGGTGCCCGGTGCGGCGCCGTTCAACCTTGCGCTCTGCGATTCGCTCTGCGTGGACGGCGAAGGGAACGTGATCGTGGCGACCATCGTGAACGGCGGCCTGACGTCGATTTCGCCCGATGGGAAGACGGTGACGCATGTGCCGACGGGGGCCTTCATCACGACGAACGCCTGCTTTGGCGGCCCGGACCTGCGGACGCTTTACGCGACCTTGAGCGGGACGGGGCAGCTGATCGCGTTTGATAACTGGCCGACGAAGGGGCTGGCGCTGAACTTCGCGACGTATTAGGCGGAGAGAGCCGAGTGCCCGGCGCCCGGCGCCCGGTGCGGCCGTGCGCTCCCTATCGGTCGCGGTACTGACCGGAGTGGTACCCGGCGGGACGGAAGTGCGGCCGCGAGGGTCCTCAGCCGGGTCCCCGGTACCTGAGCAAGCGGGCGTCCGGGAGGGGAGGTGCGTGCGCACATGCAGCGGCCGCGGTGGGCCGCGACTCCGGGGTTAGGCTTTTGTGGCGTAAAGCTGGATCTGGAGGGTGACCTCGTCTTCGACGCTGACGAAGCCGGCGATGTCGGGTTTGCGGATGCCGAAGTCGCTGTACTTGAAGCTGGTGGTGGCGAGGACGCTGAGGATGTCGCCGTCCTGCTTCGCCTTCAGCTCCCAGGTGACCTCTTTCTGGACGCCGTGGAGGTCGAGGGTGCCGGTGAGCTGCATGACGGCGTCTTCGGTGGGGCTGAGTTGCGCGGGGAGGCCGGTGAGCGCGGTGGCGGTGAAGGTGGCCGTGGGGTAGCGGGAGGTTTCGAGCGCATCCTGGACGCGGCTGTCGCGGCGGGACTGGTCGCTCTTCAGCGAGCTCAGCCCCACCACGAATGTGGTCTGTTGTTCGGGGTCGAGGCCCGCGCCGGTGATGTGGAATTCGCCGCTGATCTCGGTCGTCGTGCCCTTGGCGGTCGAGCTGGTCTGGAGGCTGGCGAGCTTTTCGGGCGCCAGGTACCAGGCGGACGACTGGTCTGCGAGGATGCGGTAGGTCTCGCCCCGGAACGTCGAGAGCGCGTCCGCATCGGGGCGGTCGGCGTCGACGGACGCCTCGCCCGAGGGGGTGGCGGTGGCGGTGTGGCTCGCAGCAGCGCGGACCTCGTCGGTGACGGGGGCCGCCTCTTTCTGGGCTTCGTTGTCTTCGCGGATGAAGAACCACCAGCCGGCAACGGCGACGATGGCGAGCAGAACAATGGGCGCGGCGATGCGAAATACGAGGCTGCGGAGCAGTCCCATAGAGTCCCGTCCTCCAGCCGCCCGGGGAGGGCGGGGCGTGGAAGAAGGATGGCAGACGCGGCGAAAACCTGCCGTAAACGCTCGGACAGGTGGCCTGTTGAGTTTTCGCGGCTAAGCTTCGCGGCGTGCTGCGGGGGCTGACGGCGACACTCGGGATCTGGGCTGCCGGAGCAATCGCGCTGCGCGCCGTCGTGGTGCCGCCCGAACGGTGCCCACCGGTGGACCTGCCGGCGGCGCAGGCGGCGGTGCTGGCCTCGGCGGGGTGGATGGAGCGCGCGCAGGAGCCGAACGGCACCTACCTCTACGAGTACGACGGGGACGAGGACGCCGAGCTGGACGGCTACAACGTTGTGCGGCACGCCGGCGTCACAATGTCGCTCTACCAGCTCGCGGCAGCGGGCGAGCTGTCGGTACTGCCCGTGGCCGACCGAGGGCTCGGGTGGATGCTGGACAACCTCTACGAGCACGACGACTGGTCGGCGTTCGAGGACCCGAACTCCGGTGACCTGAAGCTGGGAGCGACGGCGCTCATGCTGGCGGGGCTCGAACAGCGGCGGCTCGCGACCGGCGACACGCAATACGACGAGCTCATGCGGCGGCTCGCGCGGTTCATGCTCGAGCTGCAGCTGCCCGACGGGGCGTTCCTGGAGATCTGGCTGCCCTCGCTGGGCGGGCCGTACACCGAGCAACGTTCGAAGTACGCCACGGGCGAGGCGTTCTGGGCACTGACGCTCATGCACGAAGCGTTCCCGGGGCAGGGCTGGGACGTGCCGGCGCGGAAGGTGGCCGACTACCTCGCGCTGCACCGCGACGATGTCGAGCAGCAGAAGTTTCCGCCGTGGGCGGACCAGTGGGCCGCATACGGGCTCGCCGAGATGGCCGATTGGGGGCTTTCGGACGATCAGCTCGCCTACGCGCGGCGGTTGGCCGAGCGGTTCGGGTTCCTGGTGCGCGCGGAATCGCAACGGACGACGAGTTGGTGGTCGGAGCTCATCCACGGGCGGCAGGCGCGGGCGGCGGGGATGGGTACGTGGGTCGAAGGGCTGGCGTCGCTCTGGCGCGTGGCCGACATCGACCCGCGCATGGCCGACATGAAGGCGGACATCGAAACGCGCGCGGTGTGCGGCATGGGGATGTTGGCCGACCGGCAGGTGGACCCGGCCGAAGCCGCGGACTACGCCCGGCCCGGCGTGGCCGAAGGCGCATGGTTCACGAAGGGGGTGACCAGGATGGACGACCAGCAGCACGCGCTCTCCGCGCTGCTCCGGGGAGAAGCGATCTTCGCGGCGCGGGGGAAGGAGTGACCGAGTACCTGCGGCTGCTCGTGGTGTTCTTCGCAGCAGTAAACCCGGCGGCGGTGGTGCTGGCGGCGAGCGGCGTTCGCGAGGGCCCGGCACGGGCCTTCGTGCGAACCGCGGCGCTCGGGCTGGCGGTCGCGGCCGTGCTCTACGTCGTGGCGGTGCTGGTCGCCGATAGCCTGCTCGACTTCCTGGACGTGGCGCCCGAAACCTTCCGCATCGCGGCGGGGATTGTGATGGCGACGGCGGGCGTGTTCGCCGTGTGGCGCGCGCGGGTGGCTTCGGGGCCGGGCGAGGGCGACTGGCGCGACGGCGTGTTCCCGCTGGGCATCCCGCTGCTGGCCGGGCCCTCGGGACTGATCGCCGCGCTGAGCTACGGCGCCGACGAGGGTGCGGCGAAGGCGTTCTTCGCGGCGGCGCCGGTCCTGGTGGTGGCCGCTGCGCTGCTGTGCACGAAGGCCGGCCGCGCGCACGCCGCGGCCGACGCGGTCGCGCGCCTCACCGGCGCGCTGCTGGTCGTGATCGCGGCGGGGCTGATTGTCGAAGGGGTGCGGGATATCTGAGGTGGGCGGTCAGGCGGCGTTCGAGGTGGAGCGCGTCGAGGGCGTGACCGGCCGGGATGTCACGCCGCGGGCGCGGGTGGCGATGAGGTCGCGCTGGGCGCGGCGGAGGAAATCGCGCACTTCGAGCTCGCCCTGGTAGCCGGTGAGGGAGACCACCGGGTGGACCATCGCGGCCTGTTCGAGCGGGATGCACGACCCGAGGGCCATGAGCACCACCTGCGCCTTGTCGGCGGCCGCGCGGTCCTTCTCATCGGCGACGATGGCAGCGAAGACGGTGCCTTCGAGGTGGGCGAGAAAGTCGCCTTCGGCCGAGGCCTGGCGGAGGGCTTTGGCGATCTGGGGGAGGAGGCGCTCGTCGGCCTTCGGCTCGCGCTCCATGCCGGCGAGATCGGTGAGGAGGAGGGAGAAGGCGCGCCCGTTGCGGACGGAGCGCATCATCTGGCGGCGAAGTTCGAAGACGAAGTGGCGGCTGTTCGGGAGGCCGGTGAGGTCGTCTTCGTAGATGCGGCCGCGCATGCGCTCGAGGGCGTGATGGACGCGGCGGCCCTGTTCGGATTCTTCGTACCAGAACTGGATGTGGACCCCGGCGAAGAGGAGGGTAGAGAGGACCATCACGAGCTTGCTGGCGCTTTCGCCCGAGGCAACCGTGACGGCTTCGGCGCAGAAGATGATGAACCAGAGCGCGAAGGTGGCCGGCCGGATGATGCGCAGCACGGTGGGGGTTTCAACGGAACCCATCGCGCCATCGCCCGATGGCAACAGGAACATGTTGAGGGCGGGCGGCTTGTTCACCTTCGGCGCTCCTTATCGTCTCGAATTCAGATTCGGAGGGCAGGAGCAGGGAAAACAGGCGGGGCCTGTAAACTCGTCGTAAATACTGAAACGGCATGGCCGGGAGGCGGATGAGGAGTGGCCGCCGGGGAGGGGGAGACCCGGCGGCCACGGGGGCAACTCATGCGGCCCGGGGCAGTTCGCGGCGGAGCTCGACCGGCGCTTCGCCGGCGCGGCGCGAGTGCTGGCGGCGCTCGATGCGGGCGGCGATGTACCACGAGAACGCGACCACCAGCCCGCCCAGCGCCATGTCGAAGAAGAAGTGGTTGGCGCTGGCGACGATCGCCCAGGTCATCACCAGCGAGAGCGCGACCGCGAAGAAGCGCGCCCAGCGATTCGAGGTGTTGATCCAGATGGCGGCAGACGCCATCGCGATCCAGCCGAAGTGGAAGCTCGGGATGGCCGCGTACTCGTTCAGAATGAGCGACGGCTGCGCGTATTCGACCGACGTGTTGCCGCCGAACACCGTGTCGGTGAAGCCGAGGTCCATGCCGTGCGCGGCCAGGAGGCGCGGGGGCGCCGCGGGAACCGCGTAGTAGAAGACGAGGCCGATGACCATCGACACGAACATGACGTTTCGCATGAACACGAACCTGTCGCGGCCACGGAACCAGAGCCACGCGCCCACGACGGCGAGCACGGGGAAGTGCAGGTAGGCGTAGGTATAGTTCGCGACTTCCTGCACGGCGTGCCAGCGAATCGACGCTTCCTGGACCTCCGGCTCCCAGAAGATGTGGAGGGAGCGTTCGAAGGCGACGATGTGTTCGGTGACGGCCATCGAAAAGCCGATGCGCGTCGGCGCGACACCCCGCCCGAGGAAGTAGACGCCGATGACGAGCAGCACGATCCCGAAGTCGCGGCTGAAGCCGGGCACCCAGGCGAAGGACGGGGTGCGCAGCTGGTACGCGGGTCGCGGGAAGTTCATTTGCCGGACGGTCATCGGTTTGTCCTCCGGGGTCGCACTCTAGGGCTTACCTGCTGGTAAGACCGTGACGGTTATCACGCTCCTGCCGGAGCCGCAGGGACAGTGTTGCGCGGGAGGCTCCGGGGCACGTCGGGCGAAAGACGGAGGCGCCGCGCCGGAGAGTGGCGGAGGTCACACAGGCGGCCGCGCGGGCGGGAAAAAGGGAACCCCGGGCGAGGATTCGCCCGGGGCCGTCACACGAGTGCCGAAGGCGGAAGCTCAGGCGCTGAGGCCGCGGTAGTTCGGATCGCGCTTTTCGGCGAAGGCGGCCAGCCCTTCCTTGAAATCGTCGGCGGCGAGCGAGCGAGCCATCTCGACGTTGGCGTCGCGGACGGCCTGCGCGAGGTCGGTGAACTGGGCGCCGTAGACAAGGTGCTTGATGGCGCGCATGGCTTCGGGCGAGGAACG
>JBLNCO010000240.1:0-4107 GCA_050260715.1 Hyphomicrobiales bacterium
GTACCGGTACCGCGCACCAGCCCCGACCCCCGGTACCACCGCCACAAAGTCTTCGCCGTCGCGCTCCATCGGCACGACGCGTTCGCCGCTAGCCTCCAGGAGGACAAGCTCGACCCTGTCCGGCAGCGTGGCCCAGGTTCGGAAGGTGGTTTCGCCATCACCGGCGATCGCGCCGAGCGTGCCGCACCACGCCTCACTGGCCATCGGACGCCCCGCGCACGAGTATGGCCAGCGGCCGCTCGGCCAGCAGTTCCCCGGCGAGCAGCTCGCCGTCCGTGGCGATCCGCTGCCCGCCCAGCGTCTCGCACCAGGCGCCGCTCCCGACCGCGATGCGCGTGTCGCCCCACGCGCCCGGCGCGATCCGGCCGCTTTCGTGCATGAGCGCCAGCGTCAGCCGCGGCACGATGGCCACGACTTCGCTGCCATCGCCGATGCGCCGGAACGCAAAGAGGTGGTTCTGGGCGCTCCCCGCCAGGGGGACCGGCTCGTACCCGCCTGCGAGCGCCTGCGCGTGGGAGCACCGCAGGCGCAACAGCCGCTGGCTCAGCCACAGCTTGCCCGCGGGGCTCAACAAGTCCGGTTGGCGGCGCTCCACCCGCCGGAGCAGCCGCGCGCTCGCCTCAAAGTCGACCGGGCGGCGATTGTCCGGGTCGGTCAGGGTGAGCGCCTCGCACTCGGTGCCCTGGTAGAAATCGGGGAAGCCGGGCGCGAGCGCCTTCAGCACCAGCCCCGTGCGCGCGTTCAGCTCGCCGGCCGCCCGGATGCGGTCGACGAACCGCCGCAGCCGCCGCTGGAACGCGCCAGCCCTCCGCCGGTCGAGGATCGCATCGAGAAACGCCAGCGACGCCGACTCGTACGCCTCGTTCACCTGCGTCCAGCTCGTCTCGACCTTCGCCTCGCGCATCGCCTTCGTGAGGTGCGTTCGCATGCGCTCGCGGTATTCGGCCGTCGGGCTATCGGGCTGCCACGTCCCGACCAGCGTCTGGTACAGGTAGTACTCGAGGTTTGGGGACGGCGCAGCTTCGCCACCGGCTTCGCCGCGGTGGCGTTCGTTCAGCCGCTGCCAGGTCAGCACCTCGCGCCGCCACTCGTCGGGCGCCTCCGAGAGCACGTGGATGCGCGCGCGGACGTCCTCGCTGCGCTTCGTATCGTGGGTCGAGCTCGCCGACATGGCGTGCGGCCAGCGTTCGGCTCGCGCTGCGAACCAGCGGTGCACCTCGTCGGGCGGGATACCGAGCCGCGCCGGGTCGCCGCCGACCTCGTTGAGCGAAATGAGCCGGTTGTAGCGATAGAGGCTCGTGTCCTCCAGGCCCTTCGCCATGATCGGCCCCGAAAGTTGCTGGAAGCGCCGCCGGAAGTGCACCCGCCGCGCGCGCTCGTCCTCATCGACCTCCTCGTCGAGCAGCAGCACCCGCGCGAGGAAATCGAGCGCGCCTTCCGAAAGCCCGGGGTCGTGGCGGCGCGCGAGGTCCAGGGCCTCGCGCAGGTACTCGTCGTCCCGCGGGTCGCCGGTGACGTAGGTGCGGTACACCGGGAACGACGCGAGCACGCCTCGAATGGCCTGTTGCAGCGATCGCAACGTATTGTCGCGATGGAGCCGGTGCCGCTGCGCGATGCGGTGCAACTGCAGCGCGAGCACGTTGATCTCCCCCGCGAACGCCGACTCCGAAAGCTCCAATCGCGCGTGGTAGGAGATGCGGTCGAGCCGTGGGTTGCTGCCCGTGAAGCGCCGGTAGGTCGCGTCCATCGAAACGCGGCTGCCGGGGTTCACCAGCAGCCCATCGACTCGCGCGAGGAACTCGTAGCCCGTGGTCCCGGCCACGGGCCAGCTCCCGTCGAGCTCCTCGCTCCCCTCGAGGATCTTTTCCACATATATAGGTATGCCGTCCGGGGTGTGCGCCCGGGCCGCTTCGGCGAGGCGTGCCTGGAGCCGTTCGAGGTACTGTGCGGGGTCGTAGAGCCCGTCCACATGGTCGACCCGCACTCCGGTGACGAGCCCGCGCTCGACGAGCTGGAAGAGCAGGCCGTGGACTGCTTCGAACACGTCCTCGCGCTCCACCCGGATGCCCGCGAGGTCGTTCACATCGAAGAAGCGGCGGTAGTTCAGCTCCTCGCCCGAAACCCGCCAGTCGGCCAGGCGGTAGTGCTGGCTCAGCAGCAGCCGTTCGAGCCGGTCGAAGCTCGCAGGGTCGCCCACGCGTCCATTCACCTGTTCGAACACGCCGCGAAGGAACCGTTCGAGCCCCGGCTCCGATGCCACGAGCTCCTTCCAGCGCCCGAGGAGCACTTCGCTCCGTTCGGGGTCCGCCCGTGGCAGTTCCTCCAGCAGGTCCACCAGGTTCGCGAATGCCGCCGGGTCGCGGAGGCCGTCGCGAAGCTCCACGGGCGGCAGGCCGATCAGTTCGCCGTACCGCTGCGGAGCGATCGGAAGGACGTGGTTCCAATAGCGGACGACGATTTCGCCGTCATCGAGGTCGAGCTTCAGCTCGCCATCTTCGAGCGCCCGCCCGAACGGCTTGCCGAGCACCGGGATCACGAGCACCCCGGTCGCGAGCTGCGGTTGCGCGTCCCAGTCGATATCGAAGTACGGGGCGAACCGCGACTGCTGACCGTACCGGAGGACGTCGCGCCACCAGGGGTTCGAACCACCGATCCCCACGTGGTTGGGGACGATGTCGAGCACCAGACCCATATCGCGCGCGACGAGCTCCTCGCCCAGCTCGTAGAGCCCCGTGAGGCCGCCGAGCTCCGGGTTCACCTGGTTGTGGTCGATGACGTCGTAGCCGTGTTCGCTGCCCGGCCGCGCGGTGAAAATCGGCGACAGATAGAGGTGCGAAATGCCGAGGTCTTCGAGATACGGCAACAGCGCCCGCGCTTCGGCGAATCCGAAGCCGCGGTGCATCTGCAGGCGATACGTGGCAACGGGCGGCGCATACCGGCGGCCAGTCGTCATCGCTGACCGCCGCTCAGGAAACGATGCGCCGGAGCATCATCGCCGCTCTTGCCGCGGGCAATCAGTTGTCGCTGCCCGTGGGCGCAAGCGGCGCGGTTGGGCCTCCTGTTCGCTGCCGGACGACCCGGTGCGACTTCATGTCCACGACCCACACCGCTGGTGATCCGCGGTCCGGGGCGACGCCCTCGGCCGCAGGTTCGGTCTCCGTTGGGAGCGTCCTGGGTTGTTCGAGCGTTCGGTCCATGACGGAAGGTCCTTTCCGCCACCACACGCGATGCCTCGCCGCTGCTGCTGCAGTGGCCCCATCTGGCCCGCTGGCATCCGGGGTGGCGCCCGTCAGAGTAGGCCGTGCCCGGTACCGCAGCGGTTGCGTTTTCCCGAACCAACATTTCAGACCCGTATCAAAATCCCACCCGGAATTAACCCGCTGCTGGTCTTGCGTTGCGCTCCGGTGGGAAAGTGCGAACTCACGCCTCCGGAGTGGTCATAACACGAGCGAACTGCCCCGTCTGGAGCCCCCTGGCCGCCATTTCGAGCGCCATTCGGGTCCGGGCGACGAGCCCTCGCCGGGCGACTCCCGCCGCAGCGCGTCGCCCTACTCGCGCTCGATCTCCCCGCGCCACGCCCCCGTCTCGACGCCGCGCGATTCGATGAACTGCTTGAACCGCTCGAGGTCGCCCTCGACGCGGCGGTTCACGAACCCGAGCTTGTCGCCTACCTTCTCGGTGAAGCCCTCGGGGTCGTAATCCATCATCAGCGTCACCCGCGTGAGCTGCGGGCTGAGGTAGTGGAAGTTCACGACCCCCGCGTTCCCCGAGCCCGACGTGGAGTGCCACGCGATCCGCTCGTCCGGTGTTTGCTCGGTGATCTCCGCCTCCCACTCCTGGTCCTTGCCCCCGACCTCCGCGTGCCACAGCAGGCGCCGGTCGTCCAGCTGGCGGACTTCCTTCACGCCCTGCATGAAGTTCGGGAACTCCTCAAACTGCGTCCACTGGTTGTACACGGTGCGCACCGGGAGCTCGATGTCGATGGACTTGCTGCTCGATGCCATCGGGTTCTCCTTGGCGGGCGTTCGCCCGTTGTTTGCGGCGATCGTCCCGTCCGGCGGCTGTCCAGGGCATCTCGCACAACGCTCCGCAATCACAGTTCCATGC